>JAWOGI010000002.1:0-7150 GCA_046496975.1 Desulfobacteraceae bacterium
AGGAGATCCAGTGAACCGGCCCGTGAAACCACTTTCAAACAAGCTTTCCATAAAGAGAATTGCCATCATCCTCGCAAGCGCAACGGTTTACCTGGCCTGCCTGGCATGGACCACAAACCTTCACCTGGACGAGCGAATCACCGCCATGCTTCCCGATTCCAACCGGCAGGCGGCCGATTTCAAGGCGATCATGGAGAATGTTCCCGCCCTTGAAACCCTCTACGTTGACGTGGAAAACCTCCGTGCCGAAGACAAGGAGCAGTTTTACGCAGCCGCCGACCTGGTGTTTGAGAAATTAGAGGCCTCCCCCCTGTTCCTCGACATCACCTACCGCTTTTCCAGCAGGGATTTTTTGAATCTCATGGCCATGCTAAACAAAAAAAGAGGATCCCTTTTCACCGAAGAGGATCGCAAGGCTCTTGAATCCCGGCTGACAAAAGAGAAAATTCACCGCCGGCTTGGAAAGATCAAACGAGAGCTGCTCAACCCGGCAGGGAGCTTCATGGTGGAGAAGGCAAGAAAAGACCCCTTTGGCTTTAACTCTTTCCTGGTTGAAAAGCTCGACTCGCTGAAAAACGAAAAGGCAGGAATCACCATCCAGGGGGGGAGGATCACAAGCAGGGACAACAAACACATCCTGATCCTTGCCACCCCGGCATTTTCCCCCGTTGACACGGAAACGGGCAAACGAATGGTGGCCTTTCTCGACCAGGTGCGGCAGACCATTGAAAAACGGTTCAACGGAAAAATCACAACGGGTTTTTCCGGCAACCACATCGCCACCCACGACAACGCAGCGGCCATCAAAGGGGATGTCAAACGAACCGTTTCCATCCTGGCTGCGGCCATTGCCTGCATGGGGCTGCTCTTTTTCCGGCGAAAAGTGTTTGTCCTGCTGGTCTTTTTTCCCACCCTCTTCAGCCTCACGACGGCAGCGGCCCTTGTCTCGTCGGTTTACCCCTCTGTCTCAGCCATCTCCCTGGGGTGCGGGGCGGTTCTTGTGGGCATCACCGTGGATTTCGGCATCCACATTCTCTTTTCCCTGGACAATTTTCCCCACAAGGGCCCGGCCAGGATCGTAGAGGAGCTGAGACGCCCCATTGCCGCCGGGGCCTTTACCACCATGACGGCCTTTACCTGCCTGCTCTTCTCCTCCCTGCCCGGCCAGAGACAGATGGGCCTTTTCTCCCTGGCCGGCGTTCTTTTTGCCGCACTGTTCGCCTGCTTTCTTTTGAAACACTTTATTCCCGGACCTGGGAGTCAGCCCAAAACAGCGGTTGTCCCGCTGACCGCAGTGTGCGGCAGACTCATCGATTTCAGACAGAGACACACCCCGATCCTCATGCTTTTCTGCCTCGCCCTGCTCGTCACTGGCCTGTGGGGACTGCCCCGGTTCGAGTTTGACGGCGACATCGCCTCCCTCAGTCACCTGAGCCCCCAGGTCAGAAAGGACACCGACACCTTTCTGGAAACATGGGGCAAAAATTCCCCTGCCATTGTGATGGTCAAAGGCAAAACCCTTGACAAAGCACTTGACCGCAACGACACTTTTTACCGGCATCTCACCGCCCTGGAAAAAAAAGGGGTGGTGGGGCAGATTGCCTCCCTTGCCCCAATACTGCCGTCACCGTCGGTCCAGGCCGAAAACCGCAGGCGGTGGCAGGCCTTCATGTCTGAAAAAAGAACGAGAGAGCTTGAAAGAATCGTTGATGCCGCCCTGCCGGGGCTTGGCTTTGCCAAAGAGACCTTTTCCCCGTTTTTTTCCTCCCTTGACACCGACCCCCGGGGCATCTCTAAAGAAGATTTCCAGAACACCCCCCTTGAAAAGGTGATGAATGAAAAAATCATCGTTAAACAAAACCACACTTTTGTCATGACCACCTTTCACATCGACGAGAGGTCCCAGGTGCCGGCCCTGGGAAAATCGATAAGGACCCGCCTGCCGGAAGCCAGATTTCTTGACAAACAGAGTTTTATTGCCGGTTCCGCAGCCGTTGTGGCCCATGAATTCAAAAAGCTGCTGGGGTTTGCCGCCCTGGGCATGGTTGCAAGCCTGGTGCTCTTCATCAGACCGTTCAAGGCTGCCCTGATCACCATGCTCCCCGTGGCTTCAAGCATCGTTGTCACCGCCGGCATCCTCGGCCTCATGGGGATTCCGGTGAATCTCATCACCATGCTCTTTGTTGTCTTTGTGTTTGGGGTGGGGGTGGATTTCAGCATCTTCCTTGTCACCAGGGAACTTTCAGCCCCGGAAGAGGGAAGCTCCAGGGAGGCCGCCGTTACCCAGGGAGCGGTGTTTCTCTGTGCCATGACCACCATGGGGGCCTTTCTCTCCCTTGTATTTGCCCGCCACGCCGCCCTATTCTCCATCGGCGTTGCAGGCTTTGTGGGCATGGGCACAAGCCTTCTCTTCTCTTCTCTCCTCATTCCCGTTCTTCTAAAGAAAACCGTTTTGACATCCAGGGAGAAGCAGCCGTGAAAAACCGATACGACACCATCATAATCGGATCCGGGGTCAGCGGCATGGCAGCGGCAATCCTTCTCCTTCAACGGGATACACGGCGCCCTTGTCAGCAGTGTGAGCCTTTGCAGCAATATTATCGGAAAAGAGCGCCTGATGGAAAAGATCATCAAAGGGTAACGCTTCCGGCAAAAATCCACCCCCAAAGCAGGGCGTGATCAACGACAAAAATTGACAGGACCAGGAAATGAAACGAGTTGTCATCACAGGCATGGGCATCATATCGCCCATTGGAAACGATCTGGAAACGGTGGTAACGGCCCTCTATTCAAACCGGTCCGGCATCACAGCCATGGAGGAGTGGGGCCGGGTCAAGGGGCTTGGGGTAAACAGTGCCGGCGTTTCCGGAGGATACGACCCCAAGAGAATCAGCCGAAGGTCCAGAAGAACCATGGGAAAAATGGCCGTCATGGCGGCCCTCTCCGCCATGGATGCCCTGGACCAGGCAGGACTTGACCCTTCGGTGGTGGCCTCTGCCCGCACCGGCGTTGCCATGGGTTCCACCACCGGGTCCGGCGAGGTGATCGAGAAGATGTTCACCGACTTTGCAGAAACAGGGGGGATTTCCCGACTGGAGGGAACAACCTTCATGAAGATCATGAACCACTCCGTTTCCGCCAACATCGCAGCCATGCTGGGCACCAGGGGAAGGGTGCTCTCCCCCTGCGCCGCCTGCTCCACCTCCACCCAGAGCATAGGGGAAGGGTTTGAAACCATCAGAAACGGCGTCCAGGAGGTGATGATCTGCGGCGGTGCCGACGAGCTTCACCCCTCAACGGCCGGGGTGTTTGATGTACTCCATGCCGCATCAAAAGAGGGGGACGACCCGTCAAAAAACCCGCGTCCCTTTGACAGGGATCGAAACGGCCTTGTGGTGGGTGAAGGCGCCGGGGCCGTGGTCCTTGAAGCCCTGGACCATGCCAAAAAAAGGGGAGCCGCCATCCTCGGCGAGGTGATTGGATACAGCACCTGCTGCGACGGAGCCCACATGACCTCCCCCCGGGCCGGGGGCATGCAGCAGTCCATGGAAGAGGCACTGCACTCGGCAGGGTGCAGGATATCGGAGATTGACTACATCAACGCCCATGCCACGGGCACCGTCATGGGAGATATCGCCGAAGCAGAGGCCATTTACCACGTAGCTGGAAATAAAATCCCCGTCAGCGGAACCAAGGGGTATACCGGCCACACCCTGGCGGCCAGCGGGGTGATGGAGGTGATCTTTTCCCTGCTGATGATGAAACACAATTTCATTGCCCCCACTTTGAACCTTGAAAATATCGATACTCGATGCGACACTGTCCTCCACGTTCAGAGAAGGATAGACCGGCAAATTGACCGGATCATGACAAGCAACTTTGCCTTTGGCGGCATCAACGCCACCTTGATAGTAAAACGATGGAGCTAACCGGCTTTTTGAATGAGTTCAGCTAAAAATCTGGCAAACGGTTTTATATTCTTTTTTACGCTTGCTTCTTCCAAAGTGGCCATGTAATCATTGCGAGTTTCAAACGGAATGACTGTCCATGGATAGCCGCCACTGGCTAACATAACATTCATCAAAAATCTTCCCATGCGGCCATTTCCATCAATATAAGGGTGGATATATACAAAGAAAAAGTGACCTAAAACAGCTTTTACAGCAGGCTCTTCTTCATCTTTTAAAAGAGAAAAGAATGCAGGCATAAGATCTCGCACAGCTTCGTATCGGGGTGGTACATGCCTTGATTTTCGGATATAGACAGGTTGGTTTCGGTAACCGGCAAGGTCAGATGCGGATATAAGACCAGCGTTTACACTTGGGGCAAATAATTCTCTGTACCATATGGAATGATCGCTACTTACCACCGTACCCGGAGAGTCTTTGTTCAGAATTTTTTCCAAGCTTTTCTTCACTGCTTGAAAAGCTTGCCAATACCCACGAGCAGCCAAGGCATTTGCGTACTCTTTATCTTTGTGGTTGGCTTCCGGGTGCCAACTCCCTGCGCGGACACGTTCAATAAGCGCCTCACTGACCCGATATCCTTCAATAGAAAGTGAATGATAGGCATCAGTCAAATATATATCATCGACATGTTTAAGATATTCATCAGTGTTCTGGCGTAATAAGGGCGCCTGTGGAAAGTTTTCCAGGACAATACCGCGCATATCTGCCCAGTTCATCAGTATCCGGTTGACATATGGAGAAAGATTATTCTCACTAAAACTAATAGTAGATTTTTCTTCAAAGGGATCACTTTCTGTAATGCTATATCCAGCAGCTCTCATTGCCTCAACAATATTGTCAGCAATAATATTTTTTCCAATATTTCGGAAAGCTCCTGCAAGCCTTCCGGCTATAGTGCTATGTCCTCCTTCAAGAAGCTTGTGTAAGATCTCGGAAGCATCTGAGATCATGGTCAGCGCAGCTCGGGCTTCTATGACATTATTTAAATAATAGCCGGGAACACATGAAATCAAAGAAGCGGGCAGAGTCATAATCCGTAAGTTTTCCTTGATTTCCATATCATTCTTGTCAGGCAATTTCAGACGAACGTCCATTATCGATGTTTCATGCAGAAGAGATTTTGGCTTGTTCCCTCCTTTGGGAGTTCGAACAAGAAGTTGTCCTGGTACGTTCCAGTTTCCGCTATGAATGCTCAATGAGTGTTCAGGGGAAAGACACCACTGATTATCAAATCTTGATTTAAGATAATCAGCACAAAAGCCCCAAAATGAGGCATACCAGGCTGTACTCTCACCGGTTGGTTCTTCAGGGTGGGCTGGGATATACCATCCTTTCATCACTTCTTTGATGAACCCACTTTTGATTAAACGCTCCCGGTCAGTCCGTGTCATGTTTTTTGTATGAATTGCAATAATGCCTTTGTCCTGAAGTTTTTTTAGAACAGCGAGAGATTCTGAGAGTTTATCTTGTGGTGTTGACATTTTTTACCTATGCATTATGCATTATACACATGTGTTATTTTTAGGTTATTAAGTTATACTGTTTTTAGGTTTTTGTGTCAAGCAATTTTTAGGTTATTAAGAAGGAGTATCCGTGAACAATCAAATTTTTTGAGTGGTTGGGCAGGATTGGAATTTCAGTTCGGTAAACCTTGACAGAATTTCAAAATGAGTTTAACGCTTGTAAAGATAGTCGCTGGATAGCAAGTTCCCTCACTATGCTGAACTATCTGGTCGTCTGGTGTGATTAAGGTTCTTCCATTGAAGAGAGAGGAGAGCCCAGCCAGACAAATAATTTTAAAAGAATGGATAGACCCAGGAATTTAATAATGAAAAAAAAATATTTCTCTGGAATCATGACTGTTTTGGCCTTTTTGATTGCTTTTTGTTTTTCCTGGGACGTGTATGGGTCCCAAGTGAAGTTCCGGTTTTCCAAACTGGATGGTAAGGGCAGCGTTTTACCGCCGGACGCAGCCCAATGGGTCATGGTAAAAGACAACCGCAATGGTTTGATATGGGAAGTGAAAACAACGGACGGTTCTATCCATGACAAACATTTCGCCTATCCCTGGGACAAAGCCGGGAACGTTTTTATTAAAGAGCTGAATGAAACAAATTTCGGAGGGTATACCGACTGGCGTTTGCCCAGGGTAGAAAAATTGGCTTCCCTGTTGGAAGCTTCTGCATGTGATCCCTCCATTGATACGGATTTTTTTCCATCCAGTGAGGAAAGTGCGTGGTATGAGGTTTCCAGTGGATTGCCCGAAGGTAGAATTCTCTCTATTCAAATCGATCCTGCCATCTCAAGCATTCTCTATACGGTAATCGAAGATAACGGTATATTCAAGAGCGTAGATGGGGGAGATTCCTGGTTTCCCATAATGAACGGTATCCCTTCCAACCAGGCACATTCCCTGGTCATCCATCCGGAAAGACCTGAATTTCTGTATGCTTACGTAAATGCCGAAGGGGTGTTTAAGAGTGGAGATGGTGGAGCCTCCTGGGTTTCCCTTGTAAATTTTCCCTATGGAAGTGGGCGTGTGTTAGGCGTACTTCCCATGGAGGGAGACGAGCTTTATATTCATAACAGCACGAATGGGCTCATGAAGAGCTTTGACGGGGGAGAGCATTGGGAAGAGGCCAATACAGGGTTGGAACGGATTTCCGAAATCCGAGGCATGGTCATGGATTCCGATGCATGGAATACCAAAAGGGATTTTCCGGAGCGATGATTCCGCTCTTTCATGGGAGAAACTCAATGACCCAACCTCCACCTCTGTTACCTCACTCACAATGGCAAGTGACGGAAAAAGTTCATGTATGTATGCCGCCACGGAAAATGGGGTGTTTAAAAGGTATACCGATGGCAAAGATTCGCCGCCCCCGATTCTTCATATTACTTTTGACTCTTGTGACAATTCCCGGGGTAAGGGATTCTTGGAGAATGTGAGAAAGACCAATGCCGAAACCGAAGGGGAAGTAGAGCCTGTAGATAAGGAGAATCCTTCCCGTTTGGATGGAATCAGGGGAAACGCTGCCTGGTTCGACGGTACTGGACAGTCCCTGCGAATCCCCCACGCAACGGATCAGGCATTCCCAAGGACCAGGGAATAGAACATCTGCGGTTTTTCCACCTTGAACGAGCAGCTGGATGTTATTTTGCGCAGCGTGGAATGCAATGGG
>JAWOGI010000008.1:0-3755 GCA_046496975.1 Desulfobacteraceae bacterium
TATATGCCCTGCTCTGTGACAAAAAACTGTTAAACAGACCTTATAGAGAGATTGCCAGCGCATCCGGGATTGCACTGGGGACAGTGGGGCAGGTGATCGATAATTTAAAAGAACTGGGGTTTATTATAGATTTGGGCACACGGGGAAGGAAGCTGACAAACAATGACGCGCTATTCAATAGATGGTGCCAGGATTATACTGAAAAGCTGAAACCCAAACTGCTGCTTGGAAGATTTGAAGGGCCTGATGATTTCTGGAAGAACTGTCGTCTTGAACCGGATCAGGGGCAATGGGGTGGTGAAGTAGCTGCGTTTAAGTTAATCGACTATCTTAAACCGCAAACTGTGGTTTTATATGCAAAAGAGGAAAAATTAAGAGAGATCCTGCTCCAGAACAGGCTCAAAAAAACAGAAAACGGGAATATTGAGATCTATAAAAAATTCTGGTCCATTGACGGCATGCAGGATAAGCCTTTCGTCCATCCGTTTATCATTTATGCGGATTTGCTGGAAATTAACAACCAGAGAACGATTGAAACAGCAAAAGTGATCTATGACCAATATATCACTGGATATTTCAGGAAAAGTCAGCTCAGAGCACGTAAAAGCGATTTCGGAAATTCAAAAAGCAGCTGACGTTCTTGGAATACATTTTTTTGTAAAGAGAAACACCGGTTTTTGTTTGACAATACCATGATTGATATCATTCCTTTTGGGGATATATCGAATATTGAAAATCAGATCAGCTGGCCTCCGGAATATAGTGTAATCATGAGTGTGTCAGGTTTTGAAGAAGCATATCAACATGCAACCCCGATTATTGTGAATCATGATCCATACTTAGAAATCAAAGTGCCGACACTTCCGGGCCTGGCTGTCTTGAAGATACTGTCATGGAAACACGCATATCCTGAGAGGCCAAAGGACGCAGAAGATCTTCTGTTCATAATCAAAAATTATGAGCACACTGACATTATGGACAGGCTTTTTAAAGAAAAAGCAGAGTTACTTGAATCTGAAGTCTTTGATTATAAAATGGCCAGTATAAGGATCTTAGGCCAGGATATGGCAAAAATATGCAATCCTGACACGAGGGCAGAAATTAAAACTATTCTTACGCTTGAGACGTCTGAATCATCGGAATTTCGCCTTATCACACACATGATGAGCAGGACTTACGGGTTTGATCCTATTTTGGCGTTGCTGTTAAAACTGACGCAAGGGTTTCTGGAAATAGAATGATCCAGCAAAAACATACTGACAGACGAGCCGCAGATGTTCAAATAATGAAAATTTGACATGAGCGAAAACCACCTCCACGTCACCTGTGCCATCATCGAAAACGACGGCTGTGTATTGGCGGCCCAGCGGAGCCGCGCCATGGCCATGCCCCTGAAATGGGAGTTTCCCGGTGGTAAAATCAAACCCGGCGAAACCCCTGAACACTGCCTTTGCCGGGAAATTACCGAGGAACTGGCCATCAAGGTGGCCGTGCAACAGGCCCTGGCTGAAAAGACCCATGCGTATCCGGAGTTTACCATCACCCTGTATCCCTTTGTGTGCAGTATCATTTCCGGCACCATCATCCTGCGGGAGCATGCAGCCGTGATCTGGCTGCCCAGAGAAGATCTGGCATCCCTGGACTGGGCAGCAGCAGACCGCCCGGTTCTGGAAACCTATTTACAGTTCGCCGGACAGGAGACCCCATGACTTTCCGGCCCAGTCCCGGTATTTATGACAGGCTGCTGGACCAGGACCTGACAGACCTTCTGGCCCGGTATCCGGAGCTGCGGCCGTTGTTTGGAAAGCTGGAAGCTGAGGAACAGCCGTCCCCGGGTTATCTGAGACAGGTACATTGAAATCGTCTCTGACATCTTTTGTGACAATCGATTCACCCGGGGCGAGATGAAACCGATTAATTTTTCAAAAAAGGAGGATCACCATGTCAAAAATTGAAGAAGCGATGAGGGGTTGTTTAACAGCGATGCAGGAGGGCAGAAAAGAGGATGCTGCCGAGTATTTCACCGACAATGGTGTCTGGGTGACACCATAAAAAGTTTGAGGTTAAATAATTCGAAACAGTTTGTCTGAGGGTGGACTGCTCACCGGGTCACCAGAGCAACCCGAATGGAATTTGCCTGATACAGGAAGGAGGAAAGGTTTATGAGTGTGCTGTTTACACCGCAGCGGGTGGGCCATGTCGATATTAAAAACCGGTTTGTTCGTTCTGCGACGTATGAAGGCATGGCAGATCCTGACGGTCAGGTTACCGATACGCTGATCAAACGCTACCGGCAGCTGGCTCAGGGGGAGGTGGGGCTGATCATCCCGGGATTCATGTATGTCCATCCCCTGGGCCGTGCGTACAATGCCCCCATGGGCATCCATTCGGATGAAATGATTGACGGGCTGACCCGGCTGGTAAAGGCGGTCCATGAATTTGATTCGAAAATATTTTTCCAGATCAACCATGCCGGCCAGCAGACCAGTCCCAATGATATCGGTCAGACGCCGCTGGCGCCGAGCAGTTCGGTCAGGGATCCGATCAATTTTTTCAAACCCCGGCAGATGGATGAATCCGAAATAACAGATGCGGTAAAGGCATTTGCAGATGCTGCAGAAAGGGCTGTAAAGGCGGGGGCCGACGGGGTTCAGGTGCATTGTGCTCACGGCTTTCTGATCAACCAGTTTTTATCGCCGTTTTTTAACCGCAGGCAGGACAAATGGGGCGGATCGTCTGAAAATCGGTTCCGGTTCCTGAAACAGGTGATTGAGGCCATAAAGGAAAAAGTGCCGGATGAGTTCTGCATTACCGTCAAGCTGAACACCCATGATTTCACCCCTAAACCGGGGATCACCCCTGAACTGGCTGTTGAATACGCCGGGATGCTCAAAGATCTCGGGGTTGACATGATAGAGGTCAGCTGCGGTTCATCCACCTTCTCCTACATGAACATGTGCCGCGGGGATGTGCCGGTCAAAGAGCTGGTTCAGAGCATGCCGCTGTGGAAAAAACCGGTGGCCTGGTTCATGATCCACAGCTTGAAAGGCCGGTATGATCTTGATGAAGGATATAACACGGCAGCGGCCAGATCCATCCGTCCGGTGACAGGGGGTATCCCCATTGCCCTGGTGGGGGGAATGCGCACACTGGAGAAAATGTCGCAGGCTGTCAGAGGCGGAGATGCGGAGTTTATTTCCATGTCCCGTCCCTTTATAAGAGAGCCGTTTATTGTTAAAAAATTCAGGGAAAACAAAAGGGACCAGGTGGCCTGTGTATCGTGCAATCGATGTCTGGCCGCCATTTCCAACGGCTTTCCCGTCCGTTGTTACAACAAAGCGTTTCCAAAAAGTTTTTGAGGTTACCGGCTGCTGATCCCGGCAAGCTGACACCCTGGCGGTTTGCCGGGCTGCTCGCCATTCCGTTCGGCCGGCATTTAAACGAACCGCTGCTCTATCTGACCGGCTCCGGCCTGGAGATCCTTCCGTGACACTGAACAGCTTTGTGGTATCCAACACCCCGGCCCATGAAATGGAACATCTCTGGGGAGTCACAAGGCAACAGATGGAAGCATGCCATATTCTGTTTCAGCAGGAGGGAGCAAATCGCTATATCCATAATCTGCTGCGGCTGGGAAGCTGTGGAAAGCCGGTTGCCAGAGATTTTCACGTTCGCTGATGCCGGCGGAAGATTCATGCACAAAAGGCGGTGCAATATGCAAAAGGGCGCTGAATTAAAAAATAAGTTGACAAAAG
>JAWOGI010000101.1:0-3293 GCA_046496975.1 Desulfobacteraceae bacterium
CGAACCTTGAAAAGATAAAGGAGGAGCACTACCTCCAGTACCAGGGAAAGAAGCTCAGGCTTGTTTTTCTGGAAAATTATCTGCCCGTGGAAAAGCCCGACCGGTCACAAGAAAAGACCATTGCCATCATTGTGCCGAAGACGGTGAAATATCCCATGGGAATCGTCATCGGTTCTGTTCAGGGAACCCTCAATGCAGCAGTTGAGATCGACACCCACTCCATCACAGCCCCGGGACTTTTCGGATCTGCCATACTGGACGGCAGAATCACCCTGCTTCCCGACATGTACCGTCTTTTTGAGCTTGCCGCCCCGGAATGGTATGACGGTGATGCCGGTTCAAAAAAAAATCAACCATTGGCCAAACGGATACTGATTGCTGAAGACACTCCTTTTTTCAGAATGATCGAAAAAGATTATCTCATCTCTTCGGGGTATGAGGTCCTGGAAGCGGAAAACGGAAAAGAGGCCCTGGAGATCCTCGGCAGTGAAACCGTGGACGGTGTGATCCTGGACATTGTTATGCCGGAAATGGACGGGTGGCAGACCATCCGAGCCATCCGGGCCGACAGCAGTCTCAAGGATCTTCCGGTCATGGCCGTGACCTCCCTTGCAGAGGATGTGGAGGCGGAGCAGAGGAGTAAAAAGGAAGGGTTTACCAAATGGGAGGCCAAACTGAACAAGGAAAGGTTGCTGGAAAAGCTGGCCGAAATGTTAAACATCAAAAGGGAGGCGGGATAATGCAGCGGCAGATCACCACATTTATTTTGGGAGATACCCGGATAGGAATTGATATCCTCCTTGTAAGGGAAGTATACCGCCATATGTCTGTGACTCCGGTTCCGGAGGCACCCCCGCATCTCAACGGGCTGATGAATCTGAGGGGACGGGTGGTGACGGTCATCGATCTCAATGTGTGCCTCTCCAGGCCTGCAACAAAAAATTTGGAGACAAACCGCCTTTTGGTGATGAAAACGAACAAGGAAATTGAAAAATACAAATCCGCCGGTCTTTTGAAAAACATCTCCATTGGAGACGATATGGTGGGATTTCTCATCGATCACATGGATGATGTGATTTCCATCGACGATTCAGAGATATTCCCCGCCCCTTCGCACCTGGATGAAGTCGAAGCCGCATTGATCCAGGGGGTGATCAAGCAGGGGGAAGAACTGATTATCCTGCTGGACGTCCCTTCGGTGCTGGAAAAAATAATGAAGGCCTGTGAAATTGATAATTGATAATTGAGTACTGATTACTTTTTTAAAAAAAAATAAAAGGAAACCGCCATGTTCTCATTAAAAAACGTGAAAATGAAACCCAAGCTCATCTCCCTTTTTCTCATCGCAGGTATCGTACCCATTGTCATTGTGGGATTTTTCAGCAGTTTTAAAGCCCAACAATCTTTGATCCATGACGCGCACAATCAGCTCACCTCGGTCCGGGAAATCAAGAAAGAGGAAATCAGAGACTATTTCCACCAACGCAGGGAAAATATGAATGTTCTTGTGGAGACGGTGGGCACCCTGCGTAAGGAGTCGTTTGACAAGCTCGAAGCGATTCAGCACGCAAAAATAAATGCCATTCAAACCTTTTTCAAGGACATGTTCATGAACATGAGCCTGTTTGCAAACAGCAAAGATGTACGAGATCTTTACGACAGGCTCGTGGTGTACCACAACGAAATGGAGACCCCGCCCAGGGGGAGCTATGATGTCACCACCTATGAATACAAGAACATATGGAGCACCCTGGGCAAACACCTGACAGCCTTTCAGAAAGAAAGCGGGGTGTATGACGTCTCCCTTATCTGTAAAGACCACGGTCATGTGATGTATACTGCGGCAAAAGAAGATGATCTGGGGGAGAATATCGCCCACGGCAAGTACAGGGATTCGAGCCTTGGCAGACTCTGGGCCAAGGTGGTCGATTCGGGCAAACCCTCTGTTGTGGACATGGCCCCCTATGGGCCGAGTAACGGGGAGCCTGCCATGTTTGCCGGTTACCCCGTAAATGACGACTCAGGTGAAATGATCGGGATCATTGCATTCCAGCTTCCCCTGGAACAGATCAACAAGGTCATGACGTCACGGTTTGGACTGGGCGAAACAGGAGAATCGTATCTGGTGGGACCGGATAATCTCATGCGGTCCGATTCTTACCTTGACCCGGAATACCGCACGGTCAAGGCGAGCTTTGCAGACCCGGAAAAGGGAAGCGTAGATACGGAAGCCACCCAAACGGCCCTTGCCGGTAAAGACGGCCAGGATGTCATCAAGGACTATAATGGAAATCCCGTTCTTTCCTGTTATGATCCTTTGAAAATCAAGGATATTACCTGGGCCGTGGTAACGGAAATCGACGTGGCGGAAGCGTTTTCCCCCAAAGATCATGCAGGCGAATATTACTTTAAAAAATATACCGACATGTACGGGTATTACGATATTTTCCTGATCAACCCGGACGGGTACTGTTTTTACACCGCACACAAAGAGGCGGATTACCAGACCAACCTGATCAGCGGCAAATACAAGGATTCCGGCCTTGGCAAGCTTGTCAGAAAGGTGCGTGGAACCAAAGAGTTTGCATTGATGGATTTTCAACCCTATGCTCCTTCAAACGGAAAACCGGCTGCGTTTATCGCCCAGCCCGTGCTCCACGGAGAAGAGGTGGAACTGGTTGTGGCCCTCCAGCTCTCACTTACAGCCATCAACAAGATGATGCAGCAGCGGGAAGGTATGGGAAAAACCGGGGAGACCTATCTGGTGGGTCCTGATAAACTTATGCGTTCGGATTCGTATCTGGACCCTGAAAACCGCAGTGTAAAAGCCTCTTTTGCCCATCCAAACGCCGGGAGCGTGGACACCGAAGCATCCAATTCCGCCCTTTCCGGAGAATCGGGTGTTAAAACCATCAAAGATTATAACGGCAAAGATGTTCTCTCAGCATTTGCACCGGTGGACCTGGGGGATACCACCTGGGCGCTGATTGCCGAAAAAAATCAATCCGAGGTGCTTGCACCGGTAAAAAACATCCGGAACACCATCCTTTTCATTTCAGTGGTCATCGCCCTGGTTGTGGCCGCAGGCGCCTATTTCATCGCCCGCATGATTTCCGCGCCGCTTCTTAAAGGAGTTGCCTTCGCCGATGCCGTGGCCAAGGGAGACCTGACGGCAACCATCGATGTGGACCAGAAAGACGAGGTCGGCGTTCTGGCCCGGGCATTGACCGACATGGTAAAAAATCTGCGGGAGATCATGACAGAACTGACCAACAACACCGACAGTTTGTCAG
>JAWOGI010000116.1:0-5147 GCA_046496975.1 Desulfobacteraceae bacterium
AAAAAAGTAAATCTGCGATCTTTTCTTTCGTCCCTGGAATAATGCCTATTTTAAATAGGCGGTAAATGGTTTTTTTTGTGCCTTTCTATTTTGTTGACCCAAGAGGTATTTCACGTTAGAATAAAGGTAAAATAAAAGTCGGAAAATCTTAATTTGATATCTCTTCATCTGAAATACCGGCGCAAAAATTCCTTTCAAGGTTTTTATCTCGATATGGAAAAGGAGAAAGAAAGTCACACATGAACAGAAAAGAGACGATCCAGGAAAAATTTAATGAATTGCGCCGTCAGGCTGAAGCATTGATGATGAAAAAAGGGTATGTAAGTCCGTCAACGGTCGTCCATGACCCCCTTGAACTGATTCATGAACTCCAGACTTATCAGGTTGAACTGGAACTGCAGAATGAAGAATTGCAGCGCTCTCAGCAGGAACTCATGGAGTTCAAAGTGCGTTATACGGAACTGTATGATTTTACCCCTGTGGGCTATGTCTGTCTGGATATAAAAGGGGTGATCCGCAATGCCAACCTGACCCTGGCCGATATGCTGTCATTGGAACGAAGCTCTCTGATCGACCACCCCTTGTCGGGGTATGTTTTTTTTGAAGACCAGGATATTTTTTACCGGCATCTTCAGGAACTTGCCGGGTCAAAAAAACGGCAGATATGTGAACTGCGCATGACCAGATCAGACGGCACCATTGTGGATGTACAGCTGGAAAGCATTGTGTTTTCACATCAAAGCTGGAGACCGGAACAGTACAGGACCGTGATCATTGATATCACTGAGCGCAAACAGATGGAAAAGGAGCAGGAAGCTCTACGGATACGGCTTCATCAGAGCCATAAGATGGAGGTTGAAAATGGCAAAAACCATACGAAAGCTGATGGATTAAAAAATGAAAAAAGCTTTTTTAAACGTATTTAACGATGTACTGGGATCTGTGCGTGAGCCCCTCCTGGTACTGGATACCAGCCTTAAGGTGGTCAGCGCCAACCCCTCTTTTTACAAGCACTTCTGCGTCACCCCGGAAAATACGGAAGGCGCATTGATCTATGACCTTGGCAACGGGCAATGGGATATTCCCAGGCTCAGACAATTGCTGGAAGAGGTTCTGCCCCAAAATTCCGCATTCAATGATTTTAAGGTGGAGCATTCTTTTGAAGATATCGGCCCCAAGATCATGCATTTGAATGCCAGAAGGCTCTACCAGAAATCAAGCGATGCCCAGTTGATTCTTCTGGCCATCGAAGATGTGACCGAGCAGGAATATTATAAACGAAATCTTGAAATCATTGTTGAAGCCCGCACATCTGAACTCGCCCAGGCCAGAGAGGCGGCGGAAAAAGAAAAGGAAATTGCAGAAGAAGCCCTGGTGGAAATAGAAAAGCTCAAAAAGCAGCTGGAAGGGGAAAAAGAGTATCTGACCGAAGAAATCAAACTGGAACATAACCATGAAAATATTATCGGTAAAAGCGATGCGCTGAAATATGTGCTCTATAAAGTTGAACAGATTGCCGCCACCAATACTTCTGTAATGGTTCTGGGCGAAACCGGAACCGGAAAGGAACTTATTGCCAGGGCCGTTCATTATGGCAGCCCGCGCAAAAAAAGGGCACTGGTAAAAATCAACTGCGCCGCATTGCCGGCAAGCCTGATTGAAAACGAATTGTTCGGTCATGAAAAAGGGGCTTTTACCGGTTCCAGCGCCAGGCAACTGGGACGGTTTGAGGCTGCAAACGGGGCGACGCTGTTTCTGGATGAAATCGGAGAACTGCCCCTGGAACTGCAGGCCAAACTGCTTCGCGTGATCCAGGACGGTGAATTTGAACGCCTGGGCAGCCCCCATACCATCAAGGTGGACGTCAGGATCATTGCCGCCACCAATAGAAACCTTGAAAAGGAAGTAAAGAAGGGCAACTTCCGGGAAGATCTCTGGTACCGGCTGAATGTCTTTCCCATTACCATGCCGCCCCTTCGGGATCGGACAGAGGATATACCTCTCCTGGTGGATTTTTATGTCAAAAAGATTGCCAAACGGCTTGGCAAAGATACCCCCATCGTTCCTAAACTCATGATGGAGGCTTTACTGCATTATCACTGGCCGGGAAATGTCCGGGAACTGGAAAATATCCTGGAGCGTGCCGTCATCATATCGTCAGGCCAGAAACTGCGCATGGTGGATGATTTTGACAAGCCTTTGGCCGGTGGCTTAAGCAGCACCAATAAAACAGTGAAAACAAAAACACTGGAACAGGTGGAGCGCGACTATATTGTCCAGGTTCTGGAACAGACTGATTGGAAAGTCAGCGGGGAAAACAGTGCAACCCGGGTTCTCGGACTCAACCGCAGCACTCTGCGTGCCCGGATGAGAAAGCTTGATATCTCAAAACCCTGATCCCTCCACAACGTCATTTCCGGGCTTGGTCATAACATCGGCCACTCGTCACATTTGGCGGGCCAAAGGGGTCAGGCTTTTGTTATTGACGTTATCGGACAGAAAAGCACAGTCAAACCATAAAGCACACGATAATGTTAATAACGAAAGCCTGACCCTACCCCAGGTTGGCCGATGTTATGACCAAGCCCTCATTTCCCGCTCAGGCATTTTGTATCTACCAGGAAATTCCCTTCATTGAAAAATCTTTTTTCGTTGTATCCCTGGCTAAGGTGCAGGAGGTGCTGGAACTTCGGCCATATATGACCAGGGGTTGAATATGACCTAATTCCTTGGTTTTTCAATGCCGTTGATATGGCATTCTTTGCGGCCTGACACCCCTGACGGTCAACAGGATGGCGATTAAAATCCGGATACGAAAATTCCGGCACGTTAATTGAATTGTATCACTCTGTGAACGAATCCCTCACACGGAGATACATCCTCCGTGAACCACAGAACTTAATTTATAAAGGAGACTTTTCATGAAATCTTTCAGTATCAACCTCTTAACGGTCCTTGCCATCGTTTTTCTGCTGTCGGGGTGTTATGCGAAAAAGGAGGTTCAGACCACCCCCGCATTTACCCTGACCCCATTCAGCGCAAATGAGTATGAGTCATCCATTGATAATTTTGTCATTGTTCTGGATGCATCCAGTTCCATGGACAACCCATACATGGGAAATAAAAAATTTGATGTGGCTACCAAAATTGTCAACCGCATGAATCAGATTCTGCCGGAACTGGGTCAGAACGCTGCTCTCCGCTCCTTTGGTCACAGCCCTGCAGTTTCCGACAAAAACACGGTTCTTTTTTACGGCATGGAGGAATATTTTAAAAATGCCCTGGGTGAAAAATTAAAAGAGATATCGGAAGCAGGTGGTACAAGCTCCATGCATAGGGCTCTTACCGCCTCCGGGCAGGAAGAACTGAATTCTGTTTCCGGTAAAACCGCTGTGATTATTCTCAGTGACGGTCAGCCGGAAGCCAGTTTAAAATCCCCCGTCACCCTCAAAGCAGCCCAGACCCTGAAAGATCAACTGGGCCCAGGGCTTTGCTATTATCCCGTCATTGTCGGTGATAATGAAAAAGGGGCTGTACTCATGGATGAAATCGTTCGTATCGGCGAGTGCGGCTTTGTCTCCAATGCAGATAACCTGTTAACCGACGCCGGCATGGCCAAATTTGTAGAAGACGTTTTTCTGACCAAAAAATCCATGGCACCGGCAGCCAAGGCAGAGACACCTGCCGCCGCCCCGACCCCTGTCGTATTGAAGGGGACAACCGACCAGGGTATCTGGATTGTGGACGAGACCTATTTTGATTTCGATAAATCTGTGATCAAACCAGAGGGCTTTGCTTATCTTAATCAGATTTCAGACGTTTTGAAATCGCATCCCCGGATTGTTGTTAAAGTTAAAGGTCATACGGACAGTACCGGTACCGAAACATACAATGACGCGCTGTCCATCAGACGGGCCCAGGCCGTGAAGACCTATCTGACGGACAAGGGAATTCATGAAGATCGTCTGATCCTTGAGGGCTTCGGCCTCTCCAAACCTGCAAAGCCTAACAGCACAGCCAAGGGCCGTTCATTGAACCGGCGTGTTGAACTCCATCCCATGAATTTATAATATAATCGGCTGCCGGCACAACACGACTTTCATATAAAAATAGTCGGAAATCCTGACCCTAAAACAGAAAGTAAAATCAAGGGAGTTGAAGGAAAGATTAAAAAGAAACGCGGCCGGATAAAAAAGGAATTGGGTGAATAAAATGAAAAACCAAAAAGAAACGTTCAGTTCATGCGGCAAATTGCAACGAGAGGCTGGAATAGAGTCGATGGTTAAAAACGCCATCCATAAGAAGATCATCACCCAACCGGAGTATGAGAAAATAGTGGGGCTGTCCGACCAAGACCTTACGATCGGAACCTCTGAAAAACGATTGCTCGATCATCTTCAGGGTTTGATGGGAAACCGATAGTTAAATAAAGTTATCAGTCTTGTGACGACCTGTTCTTTGTGCTCCGGGGGATGTATTCCAGATCGTTGCAGTATATTAGATTGCAAAAGTTGACAGAGGGGGGGAGGCCATGACCTCCCCCCTCTTCGGGACAAATTTAATTTGTTTCGGTCGATCAACCCCCGATACGAATCCCCTGGAGAGATCCAATGACCCCTAAGACGCTCAACAGCCATAGGAGGACCCCGACAACCACGACGATATTGAGGATTCTTTTTATCGTGGCCTGCATCGGTATGTAGCTGTTGATGGCCCACAGAATAACCCCGACAACAACCAGCACAATGATCAATTGAAGTAACGGCATCTTAGTTCTCCTTTTACCTATTTGACGATCAGATCGTTATTGACGGATTGAACCCCTTCCACACTGCGTGCGATTTGCTCGGCCTTGTCCTTGGTATCCTGGGCATCGACAAAGCCGCTCAGCTGAACAACCCCCTTGAAGGTCTCGATGCTGATCTGGAATGATTTGAGAAAATCGTCCTTTGCCAGCAGGGTTTTGACCTTGGTCGTGATGACCGAATCATCGACATACTCCCCGGTACTCGACTGTTTGGATGTTGATGAGCAGCCCAGGAAGGCAAACAGCAGGGTGAACAATACCAAACTTGTGATAAGCGTGCGTTTCGTTTTCATGATCGAAGTTCCTTTTTAAAGATGTTTCATTTCAGGTGGTATGGCAT
>JAWOGI010000135.1:0-4284 GCA_046496975.1 Desulfobacteraceae bacterium
TGGGAATATTGCGGTAAAGGCCTGTTTCCACAAAAAAGGACCGCTGGATGAAAATGGCCTGGTCCCCATAGGGAATCCGGGTAATCCGGGACCGAAGGGAGGCGGTTTTTTCAATAATTCTCCAGACCACTCCTTTTCGGTCAATGGAGAGATCAAAGGCCCCGGCCTTGACATTCCTGCCGGCCATGACCTCTGCCACGGTTTTCAGGCCGTTCTCCGGCAGAACCGTGTCACAGTGAAGAAAAAGTAACACTTCTCCGGCTGCGACGAGACCCCCTTGATTCATCTGGATGCCCCTGCCCGGCGGGGAGACCTGCCTGACAACCTCTCGGTCTTCAATGGCGTTTAAGGTGGCATGATCCCTGCCGCCGTCCACCACAACAATTTCCACGACACCTTGAAAATCCTGCTTTCGCAGCTGCTCTATGGCCTGATTGACAGTGGCCTGCTCATTGATCACAGGAATAATTATGGAGATGTCTGTTTTAACGGGATTCCTCACAATATTTCCTTTTTCCTCTTGATGTCTGTTTTTCCTTTCTGAAAAGCCGACCGTTTTGCCGGACAGCCCCTTTCGGTTCATTAGCATCGTAACATATCATCCATGGCGGCCGATCCACAACACCTTTGCCATATTGCGGTGACTCGGAGAACTGCAACCGGGCAGACGACCAGAACGGCAGAAGAGTTTCAACACAGGTAAGCTTCACAGGACATTCCCTGATCCGAACAGATTTATCCTCCTTCTCCTTGAAATACCAAGTTAGATGTAGTAGATTTACTGAAAATCCGGCATCCCCCGTTGTTTCATAGAACGATCATGAGCAGTGTGCTCACAACAAAGATAGAAAGTCGAATGGGACAAGTTCTTGTTTCTTGCAAATCCCCATCACACAAAAGGAGAGATCATGAAGTGGCGACAGTTTTTCACACCGACAAAATCATTGAATTTCAAAGAGGCCGAGGAGTATCTTTCCGGTCATTCGGCGGAAGCCCTCACCCTTCTGGACGTAAGGCAGCCGTCGGAATACCAGGAGAGCCATATTCCAGGCGCTCTGCTTATCCCCCTTCCCGAACTGTCCGACAGACTGGACGAACTTGATCCTGAAAAACCGGTCATGGTTTACTGAGCCATTGGCGGGCGCAGCCGTGTTGCTGCCCAAATGCTTTCAGGGAAAGGATACAAGGTGCTCAACGTCTCCGGCGGGATAAAGGCGTGGAATGCCAAAAAAGCCGTTGGTCCCCAGGACCTGGGACTTCACATGTTCACCGGCAAAGAAGAGCCCCTGGAAATTTTAAGGGTTGCCTGCTCCCTTGAACAGGGATTGTGCGAATTTTATACCACCCTGGAAAAAGAGGCAAAAGATCAGAAGATCAAGGAGTTGTTTGCCAGGCTGGCAAAGATCGAGATCCAGCACCAGCGTGCCCTCCATGGGGCGTACAACCAGATCAGCCCGGAACAGACCAGCTGGGAGGCTTTTCAGGGTCAGGTTGAAAAGACCGCCCTGGAAGGGGGAATGTCCTCCCAGGAGTACCTTGACCTTTTCAGCCCGGATCTTGATTCAAAAACCGAAGTGATCTCCCTTGCCATGTCCATAGAAGCCCAGGCCCTTGACCTTTACCAGAGGGTTTTGATGAAAACCGACAATCCCGAATCCAAAAAGGTCATCACCCGGATCGCAGAAGAGGAAAAGGCCCACATTGCGAGTCTCGGAAACCTCATGGACACTCTCTAAAAAACAAGGACCTTTGTTACAGATCAGGTGAAGATTGAGATTGAAACTTGCGTTACAAAAATTAAGGAAAATTCAATATGAAAAAAGACCTTGTGCTCGTGGGCGGCGGCCATGCCCACATGATGGCCCTGGAAAATATCTCGGAGTTTGTTGACCAGGGGGTCCGGGTAACGGTCATCGGCCCCTCGATCTTTCACTACTACTCGGGAATGGGACCGGGCATGCTCGGCGGCACCTACACTCCTGATGATATCCGGTTTGCCACAAAAAAAAGGGTTGAAATGCAGGGCGGGATCTTTGTCCAGGACAAGGCGACAGCCATCGATCCTCAACAGCGAAAGGTGTATACCCGGGAAGGGAAAACCATCGCCTACGATGCGCTGTCACTGAATGCCGGCAGCCATGTGCCCGTGGATCCGGTGGTTGAGCAGGGCAGCAACATTTACACGGTGAAACCCATTGAAAAACTCATGGAGGCGGGTGACAAGCTGAAAGCCCTCTTTGCCGAAAAAGAGAGGGTTGTCAGCATTGTGGGCGGCGGCCCGTCATCGGCTGAAGTGGCAGGCAATGTCTGGCAGTTGTCACGGCAGGTCAAGGGGGCTGCACCGACCATAAGAATATTTGCCGGCAGAAAGTTCATGGCAAGGTTCCCGGAAAAGATCCGGGAAAAAGTGATGGGCACCCTGGCGGCAAGGAAGATCGAGATCATCGAAAAGGGGTATGCAGTATCCGTTACTCCCGATGAGATCAGCCTGGATTCCAGTGAGAAATTCTTCACCGACTTTGTCTTCATGGCCCTGGGGGTCAAACCCTCGACCCTTTTTGAAACCTCAGGTCTGCCCGTTGGACCGGACAAGGGGCTTCTGGTGAATGAATTCCTTCAATCGGTGAAACACCCCGAGATATTCGGCGGGGGGGATTGCATCTATTTCAGGGATCAGCCCCTGGACAAGGTAGGGGTTTATGCGGTCCGGCAGAACCCGGTGCTGCTGCACAACCTCATGGCCCACCTCAAAGGGGATGAACTCAAGACCTTTGATCCCGGCCCCGAGTACCTTTTGATCTTCAATCTCGGCGGCAACGTCGGGGTGTTGAAGAAGAAAGGGCTGGTGTTACAGGGAAAAATCCCTTTCATGATCAAGGATTACATTGACCGCAAATTCATGAAAAAATTCCAGGCCATGGAAAAACAATAGTCACCCACCAGCCCATCAAAGGGCGGTATTGCCGGCGTCGTGGGCCTGGATGTTTTTCCGGGTTCTTCTGCCGATATTTCCGCCCTGTTCCACCCTTTTCTTCAGCCGGCGGAAATCTTTTGGCGTGTCAATATCGTCCAGCACGGGAAGCTGTCGGTACTCTATAAAAAGTGCTTCCATGGTTTTCAGGGTCTGGGTGAGAACCTCACCGGTGGACCAGGCGATATGCTGAAACAGTTTTCTTGAAAAGACGTGGCTGCGAAGCCCCATGAGATAATACCCCCCGTCACTGGCCGGGCCGATCACCGCATCCACCGATTCGAGGAGTTCTTCGGCGGCAGAGATGATCCGGCTGTCAAGCTCCGGGATATCACTGCCCATGAGAAGAACCCCATCAAACCCTTTTTGAAACAGCTCCTCAAAGGCGTTTGCCATCTTCTCTCCGAGATCGTCTCCTCTCTGGGGAGCGAAATCAAACGTCGGTCCAAGCCATTGTTCAAGCATTGACCGCTGTTTCGGAGGCCAGTAAAAAAGCACCTTGTCGGGAACCCTGGTGGGAACAATCGTTGGATATCGCTGGGATTGGAATAACGATGGAGTGTTTGACACGGATTGGCTGACAACTCCAACAGCAAGCCACAGCTATCCAACTGAGGGACAGTACATCGTCAGACTGCAAGTAAAAGACAACGAAGATGCTGTTGGTGATGCGACAACAAACATTACCGTTTCAACACATCCTTCTAGCAATCAAGAGCCTTATACGCCCCATACACCGATACCGGCTAACAATGGAGTCAGTCAGAGCGTTTTTTCAGATCTTTCATGGATTGGTGGTGACCCAGACACTGGAAACATAGTGTTTTATGATCTGTATTTTGGCACCTCAAATCCACCAGTTTTTTACACGACAACAGCAGGTTTTTCAGCCACACAGTCATACATTACATATAATCTTCCTCAATTAGCGTTCGGTACTCAGTATTATTGGCAGATTATTGCTCATGACAACCACGGCGCAAGCGCAACAGGCCCGGTCTGGACGTTCACAACCCTCGCTTTCGGCGTTGATACTGAGCCACCATCACAAGTCACAGGCTTGATAGTTTCTAATAAACATAACGGCAAGTTACTCCTTGATTGGAACCCTGCTGTTGATAACTGGGGAGTACATCATTATCAAATCCTCAGAAATGGAGTGATTATTACCAATACCACAGCCACATCATATCAAGACACAGGACTTACCAACGGGCAGACCTACACGTATCAAGTTTCAGCAGTGGACAGCTCAGCAAACCAAGGGCTATGGTCAGAACCTGTCTCAGGTACCCCTACTCAATTCGTTACTG
>JAWOGI010000171.1:0-13008 GCA_046496975.1 Desulfobacteraceae bacterium
CCTGGCTCCATGAGCGGAGGGCAAAACCCGGATCGGCTGCCGGGATTACACGACTTTCATATAAAAAGGGTATGTTTGGTATCAGTTCATGTGGCGGAAACTATAGAATGGTACAATGTTTAATTTTACTCTGACCCCATTTATGCAAATTTTACTCTGACCCCATTTATGAAAAAGGAGAAGATATGGAAACCATCATGATCACAGGCGCGTCCGGTTTTGTCGGCAAACGGCTTTCCCGCAATTTCCTGGAAAAAGGGTACCGGGTCATCGGGCTTGGCACATCTCCCAGTCACCCCTTTTCAGACCAGTACAAAACCTTTGAATGGGTCCAGGCCGACACCACCCGAAAAGGAGGTTGGCAAGACCGGGTGGCAGAGGCCGATATCATTGTCAACCTTGCCGGCCGCACGATTTTCAAAAAATGGACCCGAAAGTACAAACAGGCCATTTATGATTCGCGCATAGAGACCACAAAAAACATTGTCACCGCCATGGCACCGGACACCCGCCAGAAGCTTATATCCACATCTGCCGCAGGGTTTTACGGAGACGGCGGAGATGAGATCCTGACAGAAGCCGGACCGCCCGGCAGCGGTTTTCTGGCAGAGCTGTCCAATGATTGGGAAAAAGAGGCGGAAAAAGCAGCAGACAAGGGAGCCGTTGTTGCCATCATGCGGTTTGGGGTGATCCTTGGCAAAGAGGGCGGCGCCCTCTCAGTCATGGCACCGGCTTTCCGATTTTTCGTGGGAGGGCCCCTGGGCAGCGGCATGCAGTGGTTTCCATGGATCCATATCCAGGACATCGAAGGGGGAGTCGTCTTTCTGGCTGAAACCAGGGAGACCAAAGGGGTGTTCAACTTTGCCGCGCCGGAACCGGTCCGGCAGAAAACCTTTGCCAAAGCTCTGGGCAGAAGCCTCAGCCGCCCGGCCGTTATGCCGGCCCCTTCGTTCATGGTAAGGGCGGCAATGGGGGAGCTTGGCAGCTCCCTTCTGCAGAGCCAGCGGGTGGTTCCCCAGCGGCTGCAAAAAGCCGGATACCGGTTCCTGTTCAAGGAGCTGGATGCCGCCTTGGCAGACCTTTACTGATCAAAGTCGGAACCATCCAATGAATGCCGGCAAACACAGCTTATTACGGCCGTGCCCACCGGATATTCCATCCAAGGGGATAAACACCTGGCAGTTATCCCCCCTTTATGGTATGGGTATGGGTGCAAACAAAGAGACCTTCTTTCGGCTTTTTGCATATAAAAAAAACGGGATTGGTTCAGGCTTGTGTTTTTGCCTTTTTGGGGGCTTGATCATAACATCGGCCACCCTGGGGTGGGGTCACCTTTTCGTTATTAACATTATCGTGTGCTTTATGGTTTGACTGTGCTTTTCTGTCCGATAACGTCAATAACAAAAGCCTGACCCCATTGGCCCGCCAAATGGGTCTCTAAGCCAACGCAACAACTCAATTGAAGGAGAAAAACCGCCAATGCCAGAGAACAGAACAGAATACGGATGGGACGCCTCCATGGGCGTTTCCCTGCACAGCAAGATCCGCCAGGACATGAAAACGGCCATGACGAAGAAGGATACAGCGGTCAGGGACACCATGCGGCTCATCATCGGCGCCTTTGCCGGCCTCACCGTATCCATGACCCTGGAAAGCGGAAAAAAGACAACCCGGGTCAAAAAGGGCGAAGAGATCACCGACGAGGATGTTCTGGACATTATCCGCACCTTTGTCAAATCGGAAAAAACCGTGCTTGAGGCCAAAAAAGAGACCAGTTCCGACTACCTGGAGATTCTCAACTTATACCTGCCCAAAATGGCAACCGCTGAAGAGATCGAAACCTGGATCCGGGAAAATGTGGATCTCTCCCAGTTCAAAAGTCCCATGCAGGCCATGGGAACGGTTATGAAACACTATGGAAAACGTGCCGACGGCAGCCGGGTAAAAGAGGTGCTCAAAACCATTTCGACACCCGGATAATCCCGGGGCGGTTTTCCCGGCTGTTTCACGGCAATGACACAAGGAATTTTTTAACAAAATCCACCGGTCTGTAGCTCATCTTTGCCTGGCGCAGCCCCGGGTTTCCAAGATCCTGCTCCCGGTTGACGGTCTGGTAGTGATCGGTAATAATGGCGGCAAAGGCCTGGTTGACAAACTGGTAGATCCCCTTGTACCCGTCCAGGGCCTTTTCAAAGTGGATAACAAAACTCGTTCCCAAAGCCAGCTCTTCACCGAGGGTATACGCCACAGGGCTGTCGTCCACATAGTAAATGCCTCCGCACAGCTGCAGGGCATGGCAGTTCAGCAGGGCTTCCCGGGCGGGATTATAATCGCCGTCGCTGTCACGGTTGTTTTGCCACTGCTCAAGGACTTCCAGGGCATGGGGAAGGTACTCGTCCAGCAGAGGGCGCCCTTCATAGGCGTGGTTGTTGACAAAGGCCCGGATCAGGTTTCTCTTTTTGTGGTACTTGCTGCCGGGAAGCTCGGCAAGCCCCTCCCTGGTGTAGAGATAGTCAAAATTGTTCCTGTCCTCGACAACGGCGTAGCCCTGTTGGCTTAATCGATCCGCCTGCTCTTCTGTGGCGCATTTCAAGGCAAGGTGATCGCCAAACAGACCTTCAAGCAGAAACCGTTCCGGCAGACCAAAGGGGCACATGAAAAATCGCTGCCCGCCATCCTCTCCCAGGATCACGGGGGTGTTGTCTTGCATCCTTGCGAAACGGTAGTTGTGCGCCCTTTGAAACAGGTAGATACTGGCAAAGGTGAATTCAGAAATCCCGGAAGCAAGCGTCTGGAACATGGGATGAAGTATATCTCTCATCTCCATGGAAGGCGCTGCCCCATGGGGGTACCCCGGTATTATCTGTAAAGAGTCCATTTTAAAAGGGCCAGAAGCTGTTGTCGGACCACACCTGCGCCATGAGAGCCTTGTCCACTTCCAGAAGCGTGTTCAAATGCTCCCCCTCCCAGGCGGAGAGCCATTGATAGACAAGTTTTTCTTCATGGTCATCGGTCTTTTCGGCCTGTTCGCCATAGATCCTGACAGCGCTCTGCTCCATGGCAATGGCTGCTGTTATGGCCGAGGATTCATACCCGGCGGCCGAGATTTTCTTTATCACTTCAGGGGTCAAAATTTCCCGGGAGAGCCGGCTGCTGTCGCCTTCCTCAAAGGTGTCCGGATCAAACGCCCCCTTCCGGTCATACGCCTTGAACTGGGCTGACAGCACATTGAGATGGTGAATCTCCTCGTCTGCCATGGATGCAAAAAACGCTTTCACTTCACTGTTTTCTGCCTGATCAGCCACGTTCCGGTAAAACGCATGACCCCGCTGCTCTAAAATAATGGCTTTTTTCAATACGTCGAGGGTTCTGTTTTCGCTCATCTTCTCCTCCTCTCTTCTCGATTGATTCCCGGGGCCTTGATCCTGCCGCAGAGGGGCCACGAACAAACGGATTTGGACAAAGTTCTGATCAAGCCCATTCAGGGGAATATTTTTCTTACCGTTGCACAAAAAACAAGACATGTCCACATAAAAAGCTTAGAAAACCTCTGGAAATTTAAAACTGTTAGTGCTATTGTTTTCGTTGCGGCCGACGGGTAAGACAGTGTGGGGTCAGGCCTAAGACAGCGTGGGGTCAGGCCTGTCGTCTTTGTCGATTTTGAACATAGCCTTTGTAATCCAAGGCGGGGGCTTGGTCATAACATCGGCCACTCGTCAGATTTGGCGGGCCAACGGGGTCAGGCTTTTGTTATTGACGTTATCGGACAGAAAAGCACAGTCAAACCATAAAGCACACGACAATGTTAATAACGAAAAGGTGACCCCACCAGGGTGGCCGATTTTATGACCAAGCCCCAAGGCAGTGACAGCAAAAACGACAAAGACGCAGGCCTGACCCCAAAAAACGACAAAGACGCAGGCCTGACCCCAAAAGAGGACAAAGACGCAGGCCTGACTCCAAAAGAGGATGACCCCAACAGAGGACCCCAACAGAGGACCCCAACAGAGGATTTAATTTTACTCTGACCCCATTTATTTGAGGAAGAAAATGACAGATATCTCTTTGACCGAAAAAGTAAAGGCGGCGGGTTGAGCCGCCAAAATAGATCCAGAGTCTCTGGATCGCATCGTTAAAAACCTCAGGGTCAAAGGCCACCCGGATCTTATGGTGGGCCTTGAAAGCGCCGACGATGCCGGTGTTTTCCGGCTCAACTCCGAGACGGCACTGGTCCAGACCCTCGATTTTCTCACCCCGGTGACCGATTCTCCCTATGAGTTCGGCCAGATTGCAGCGGCAAACTCCTTGAGCGACGTGTACGCCATGGGGGGCACCCCCCTCACCGCCATGAACATCGTCTGCTTTCCCAGCAGTGACCTTCCCGAAACCGTTCTGGCAGAGGCCCTCCAGGGGGGAATCGATAAAATCGAAGAGGCCGGGGCAACCCTGGTGGGGGGACACAGCGTGGAAGACCCGGAATTCAAATACGGCCTTTCCGTGACCGGTGTTGTCCACCCTGACAGGATTTTGACCAACAGCGGAGCCATGACCGGTGATCGGCTTGTTTTGACCAAACCCCTGGGAACCGGAATCCTTGCCACGGCTGTCAAGGGAAAACTGGCAGAAGCAGCAGCCGCCCGGGAAATGGTCGCAACCATGGCCCGGCTCAACAAAACGGCCAGTGAAACCATGAACGAATTTAACGTCACCGCATGCACGGACATCACAGGATTCGGCCTGGCAGGCCATGTCCTGGAAATGGCCAGGGGTGCGAAAAAAGAGATCTCGCTGTTTGCCGAAGCCCTGCCCGAACTTCCCGGTGCCAGGGAGTATGCCATGATGGGACTGGTACCTGCCGGGGCGTACAACAACCGAAAATTCTGCGATCCTTTTATAACCATTGATGAAACCATCGACAAATTCACCCTGGACCTGATGTTTGATCCCCAGACCTCGGGGGGACTTCTCTTTGCCATCAACGGGAAGGATGCAGAAAACAGTGTAAAAAAGATGCAGGACAACGGCCTGAAAGCAACCATTGTGGGAAAAATCGGAAATGATCACCAATGCGGGAACCTCTCCATCATTTAATTTTTTTTCACATTGACTTGGTTTTAATCATGTGGTAATTCCACGTACAACAGAGCGATGTCTTGCAGAGCATCACTGTGAAAACGAGGTGATCCAATGAAGAAAGAGACATCAAAAAGCATGAGGGAGCTTGCCTACTACAGCAGCCTTGGTATTTCCATGGCCCTTGCCATATTTATCGGCCTTTTTGCAGGGCTGTGGCTGGACGGCAAATTTGACACATCCCCTGTTTTAACATTAATTTTCCTTGGACTCGGCATTGCTGCCGGTTTCAGGAATTTAATCAAAGCGGCAAAGAGGAGCAGGAACCAGTAAAAAAATGGATATACACCAGCGCATCCTAAAATTCATTACCCGGTCCAACTGGTATCTGTTTGTTGTCTCAAGCCTGCTCAGCTTCATCAACACCCCCCATAATTTTGCCATGGGAGTCCTCTGCGGCGGTCTCTTGGTTACCGTCAACTTCCACCTTTTGCAGCGCACCCTGAACAGGGTTCTCGATCCCCTGAAAAAAAAATTAAACAAAAAATCCATACTGCGTACAGTATTGGTAAAGTACTATATAAGGTTTGCATTGAGCGGTATTATCATTTACCTGCTCATCTCAAAGGATATTGTAGATCCGCTGGGCCTGGTGGCAGGTCTTTCGGTTGTGGTTGCAAGCATCATGGCTGCAACCATGTGTGAATTAACAAAACTTTTTACCAAGGAGGCTGTATAAATTGGAACATCCATACCTGTTTTTTGTTAAATTTTTGGAGCTGATCAGCGGAGGACCAAACTCTGCTCTGGCACACTGGGCCCACGGAAACGTTCATGTCATCTACACATGGGTTGTCATGGCCATTTTGATTGTTCTGGGATGGCTTGCCGGAAAAAACACCCAGTTAATCCCCGAGCCGATACAGAACGTTTTTGAGGTTCTGATTTCAGGCCTTGAAGAGTTCATGGTTGAAATCACCGGAGAAGAGGGAAGATGGCTCTTTCCCCTCACGGCAACGATTTTTGTGTTTGTCTTCCTGGGCAATCTCATGGGACTCGTCCCTGGATTCTTTTCGCCCACTGCCAACCTGAACACCACCCTTTCCATGGCCCTTGTTGTGGTGCTTTTGACCCATGTCATCGGTGTCAAATACCACGGTGCCAAATACATCAAACACTTTCTCGGTCCGGTGTGGTGGATGGTTCCCATTATTTTCCCCATTGAGATCATCGGCCATGTTGCAAGGATTCTCTCCCTCTCCTTCCGTCTCTTTGGAAACATGATGGGTCATGAGCTGGTCCTTATCATCCTGTTCGGCCTTGCAGGGGCCTTTTTTGCTCCCCTCCCCATCATGGCCCTTGGTATCTTTGTGGCACTGGTACAGGCATTTGTCTTCTTTCTCCTCTCTGTCATGTACTTTGCCGGAGCCATAGAAGAAGCCCATTAAAATTATCAAAACCGGCAAATTGTACTTGATTTGCTTGTAATAAAGTGATAGTAGCTTTAAAGGATTTTGCGGGGACCCGGAAGAAGCCGCGAATAATATTAACTTAATGTTTAAAGGAGTAGGAAATGGATTTTTTTACCGCATGTGTATGGGCAGCTGGTGTTGCCATCGGAGTTGCAGCTTTTGGTTGTGGTCTTGGCCAGGGTATTGGTCTTAACGGTGCTGTTCAGGGTATCGCAAGAAACCCAGAATCCTCAGGAAAGGTAACTGTTACCCTTCTGATCGGTCTTGCCATGATCGAGTCCCTCTGTATCTATGCACTGGTTGTTGCCCTGATTCTTATCTATGCGCATCCCAGGCTGTTGATTTTGCTACAAAGGTTATTGGCTAATAGCCCATACATTGTGTAGCTGAAAAATAGCACACAAAGGGGAGTTAAACAAAACCCTGTTTAACTCCCCTTTTTTTTGCTTTCTTTTTGCCGGTGGGCCCCTCATAAAAATATCACTCCACCCCTTTTCCCGCCATTTTACTGCAAAAACCGGTTCAACTGATTCCGGTAGTACTCCCGGCGTTCCCCGGCCCGGTTCAGGGCTTCCCTGGCCGCCTCGACGGCATCCTCGGTGAGGTTGTTCAAAAAGCAGGCCTCTGCATAGGTGTCCAGGACATGGGGGGATCGGGAAATTTCCACGGCCTTCCTGGCCAGGACAAGTGCCTTTTTGTGGTCCTGGAGGGATTTTTGGCGGCAGGTGGCAAAAAGCCAGGCAAGATTATTCAGGGCTTGAACATTTTCAGAATCGATCCTGAGCACGTTTTCATAGGCCTTTACGGCCTTTTCAAATTCTTCGGCATCGTAGTAGTAATCCCCCACCATGGTGTAAAGCCGGGAATTTTCCGGTTCCACCTGGAGCTGCCGCTGGAGAATCTTTTCCGCCATAAAAGCGTTGAACTCCTTTTTGGCCGGTCCAAAATTGATGGAGTACCCTGTAAAACAGATCACAAGAATCACAACAAGGTACCCGCCGATCATCTTCCTGATCTTTTTATTGTGACGATCAATCAGAGACGGGTTTTGTTCACACCGGTCAAGGAAGTCAATCCTCTGGCTGATGCTGAAGTGGTGCCAGCTGGGTTTGTCCCGGGAGTGCCTGCTAAAGCCGGCTATTTTGTTGAATGTGGAAATCAGGGACGAGGCAGTACCCAGGAGGGTGTACACATGGATATCTGCCTGGCGCTCGCAGTTACGCATAAAAAAACCGAACACATACCTGAAGTAGACGACAAACAGCAGAATCAGAACAAGGCTGAACACAATGGTTTCGGCAATTTCCGGGGTAAGGCTGAAAAAGGAGAACAGGTCAAAAAGGGTTTGGGAGTAGAACACCACCAGCACCAGGGGGTCAAACAGGGCATACACCGCGGCAATATACCCGGCAAAAAAGAAGAGATAAAAAAACATGTGCTTTTTCTCAACATGCCCCAGTTCATGGGCAATAACCGCATCGATCTCGTCCCGGGTAAGCAGGCGCAGCAGAGCAGGCGTTACCAGGATGTACCGAAACCTCGCCACAAGTCCCATGACCCCGGCGGTTATCATGGTTCCCCCGAACAGCTCCCACTTGACAATGTCTGCATACCCCACCCCTGCCCTGCGGCACAGATCTTCGATGTGATCCCGGGTTTCCCCCCGGTCAAGGGAGGTGCACCCCCACAGCTTCTGGACAAGGACCGGGCCGAAAACCGCCACGGCAAATAGAAACAGCAGAACAAAACAGACCTCGCCACCCGGGGTTGCCAGAAACGCTTTCAGCCGTGGCAGGGGAAGGAGCTGTATGATATCCGCTGTCATGGAGAGGAAAAACCACGGCAAAAGGGCAGGCAAAGAGAATGAAATGTTGGAGACCACAAAACTTTTCTTTGACGGCACGCCAAAGAAAAACCGTTTTTGAACTTTCCAGGCAAAGTTCCACACCGTGGCAAGGTAAACAATGAAAATTCCCAGGAACACCAGGGCTTCCAATGTGGGAAAAAGCCGAAAAAGAGCAAGCTCTGAAAAGACCAGTTTCAACCTTAAAAAATAGAGATCCACGGCAAAGAGAAAGAGGGCAAACAAAGAGAGCCGCAGAATGGTTTTGTCCAGCCGGTGTTCCAGGGTTGAGAGATTATTCCCGGAAATCTGCTTTTCAAGCCGCTGAAACGCCGTCCTGCAGACAACGACGAACACCAGGAAAAAGAGGAAAAAAAGCGGCACGGCATGGTCGGGAAGGGTTTGCCCGGCCCCGGGATATTGGCAGGTGGAGTAGAGCAACAGGGCAACAATGAAATAGAGAAAATTGGCAAACATTCACACAACTCCATGGTCGGCAAAAGAGGAAAGAACAATCCAGGATTTTACATCAAATTTTATTCCAGGGGTTTGGAGAAGAGTGTTTGCATCTCTCCTGGAAAAGAGGACCACCTCGATCTCTTCAGACGCCTCATTCCATTCCACTGAAGGATTTCCCGTGCACTCAACGTACAGAAGGGAGACCGATTCATCGGTCATGCCGGAAGAGGAGAAGACCGGAGGACTCTGTTTCAGCACCCTTGCCACGTCAAGGCCGGTCTCCTCCTTGAGTTCCCGCCGGCCGGCCTGTTCAATGGTCTCCCTTTCATCCACAAGGCCAGCGGGAAACCCGTATTGATATCCCCCCAGGGGAACCCTGAACTCCCTGATGAGAACCAGCCGCTTTTTTTCCCTGTGCCAGGGCACCAGGACAACCGCGTCGGCCAGGCCAGCCGCCTCCTGCTTTCCTGCCACAAGCGGATCATTCAGCCGGGAGGCAAAGACCCAGGATTTTGCATTGCCGGTCTTGTCCCTGTAGTTCACCGAAAAGAGGTTGAGATGGCGAAAGTCTGTCTTTTTTTTTATCCCGATGATATCCATAAAATCTCCGTTTGTCCGCTGATTGCGAAGTCGTCCATAGGCCATGCTCCACAAATCCACAGATTTGGCCCCTATGATCAAGTCCTAAATATAAGTGATATAGGCAAATGCCACCCAGAAATGGCAGAAACTCCCCGCCATGACAAACAGATGCCAGATTTCGTGGAACCCAAAGCAGCCGGGCCACGGGTCAGGCCGTTTAACACCGTAGACCACCGCCCCGAGGCTGTAGAACACTCCTCCTGCGGCAAGCCAGCCCATGCAGCCCGGTTCCAGTATTCTGAAAAGGGGAATCACCGCAATGATGCAGAGCCATCCCATCACCAGGTAGATGGAAGTGGAGAGCCACCGGGGAGCGTGGATAAAGTAGAGTTTCAAAAATGTACCGGCAACGGCCATGCCCCAGACAATGCCAAAAAGGGTCCATCCCAGCCCCCCCCGGAGGGGAACAAGGCAGATCGGCGTGTAGGTTCCGGCAATCAGCATGAATATCATGATGTGATCCAGGCGGCGCAGGCGGGTCATCCCTTTATCCCCCAGATTCAATGCATGGTAAAAAGCGCTTGAGGTGTACAGCATCACCAGGGAAGACCCAAAGATGGAAAAAGAGACCACATGCCAGGCCCCGGCCTTGAGAACAGCAGCGGCAACCAGCAAAACAAGCCCTGCAATGGAGGCGGCCGCCCCTGCCATGTGGGTGAGGGCATTCATCGGTTCCCTTAACGATAAAACAGAAATCATAACAGATCTCCTTTAGCTGAAAATGGTCTTTTTTTGTTTATTCCACAAAGAGGGCGTGGCTGGATGAAAAAAACGGGGGATCGTTTCTCAACACAGAAGCGATCGAGGGATTTTTTTTAAACTGCTTGTCAAGAAACTGCCTTACCCGTCTTCTGTCCCACTGCTCCGGATGGTTGAAGCCGGAATAGAGCGACAGGTCTCCACTGTAGAACGCCCTGGTTTCCAGGTGTTCCGCATCGCAGCTGAACCGCGGCAGATTGAAAATCGCCGTGTTTAAAAAGCTGATCTTATCACTGTGCTGTTCAACATAGTTGAGGGTCTTCTGCGCGGAAGCCTCATTTTCAAAGGAGGTGCCGAACAGCAGGTAGACATAGGTCTTGATACCGGCTGCCGTTAAACAGGCCAGCACCCTGGATGCCGTGTCAAGATCAGTTCCTTTTTTCATTTTATCCAGCACCCCCTGGTCCCCTGACTCCAGGCCCAGCTTGAGCATCCGGCAGCCGGAACGGTACAATTTTCTGCAAAACCCGGGGTCTGCCAGCTCCTTTGAAAATCTGACAAACCCGTACCATAAAAACGAAGCAGAATTCCGGCTGGCAAGATTCCTTAAAAAAGCAGGAGAGAGGGCATTGTCCAGAAAGTGAACATAATCGGCACTGCACCGGGCTGTTACCTCTTCCAGCTGGGCCATGATCTCTCTGTTTTTCCCTGTTCTGTAACGTCCCTGTTCGGCCTTTTCCGGGCAGAACCGGCACTTTCCCCAGTAACAGCCGATGGCGGTCCTGTAGGGAAGCACCCGGCCCGGGGCAAGATAGAGATCCCAGGGGCAGAACTCAAAGTCGGGCAGGTAGGTGGTGGTGTCAATGATCCCCCCCGCCATCTCCTGTGGAACGGTACCGCTTTCCGCGGCAAGCTCCCCGATGATTTCTTCCCCCTCCCCTTTTACCATGGTATTGATGAGGGATTCAAAGGGATTGTGCCATTGGGGACTGCTCATCCAAGAGGTGACAAGACCGCCGCCCATGACGATCTTTTTTTCGGGAAACCGTGATTTTACCCAGCCGGCAAGGGCAAAGGCCGTCAGGGCCTGGCTGAGAAAACAGAGGGAAATCCCCACCCATTGGGATCCTGCATTTTCGATCCTGCCGGCAAGACACCTCTCAAAATAGCCGAAAAAGGGGTTTTCTGAAAATTTTTCCCCGGATCGCAACAGGTCGCCGCTCTCCACGGGAGAGAGCCGGCCGTCACTGTAATCGGCAAGGGTGACCCGGAATCTTTCCGGCAGGGATGTGGTGATTACCCGGTTGACGTCCATGACCCGCTGACGGTACCTGCCGTTGTTGCGATAAAGAGATTCTTCTTTTAAATCGCTGAGATTCCGGCTGTAATGGGAGAGCGCCCTTCTGGTCCAGGAATCCCCGGGGTGGGCGGCGTTTTGGCCCAACCACATGAGGGCCTCGATGTTTGCATCCACCACCGTCGCCTGGATGCTGCGGGATTTAAGAGCGCCGGCCAAAAGGGCAATCCCTGCCGGTGGCTCGCAGCTCTTGGACACAGGGGGATAAACAAGGATCATAACGTACTCTTTTCCGGAAGGCGTACAATGAATTTGGTGCCGCTGGACTGGGATGACTCCACAGAAATAGCGCCATTGTGGTTTTCCACAACAATAAAATAGGAGACAGAGAGCCCAAGGCCTGTGCCGACACCAACGGGCTTGGTTGTAAAAAAAGGTTCAAACACCCTCTTCCTGGTCTCCGCGTCCATGCCGGGACCGTTGTCTTCAATCTCCACGATCACCTGGTTCACCTCGTTCACTTCCTGGCGTATGCGCAGAATAAAACAGGGAGGCTGCTTTTGATGGCTGTTCTCAAACATGGCATGGGCACCGTTTTTCAGGATATTTAACATCACCTGCTGTATCTTTGACACATCGCAGAAAACAGCAGGCAGATTCTCCTGGTACTCTTTTTTGATTTCAATGCTTTTAAAATCGAAATTTTTCTTTAGATCATAATCATTGGCAGCCAGATCAAGGGTGGTATCAAGCACTTCGGTCAAATCACACGGCATGAAACCGGACCCGCTTTTTCTGCTGAAAGATAGCATGTTGTCAACGATCTTTGCCGCCCGTTCCCCGGCCTCCCTCAAAGAGGCAAGAAGGGAGAGGACACTCCGTTGTTCCATGTAGTTCAGGATGGTGTCCATGGAGACACCGCAGGCTTTTGCCGCCGTGACATTTCCCGGCATATCCGCAACAGCAAGCCTGTTTTCAACCACCTGGGCATTCTGGATCATTCCGGCCAGGGGATTATTGATCTCGTGGGCCATGCCGGCTGCAAGGCCTCCCACGGAGACCATTTTTTCCGTCTGGATCATCATCTCTTCAAGGTGCACCCGTTGCGAAACATCATTGATCCGAACCACGGCCCCCTTTTCTCCTTTTGATGAAAGGGGAAACACGGAAATGGAATAGTATTGTTGACGGGAGTTGCCGGCAACGGGAAATTTTAAATCCGCCTGGGGGGTTCTGGTGGTAACGCTTTTTGTCACCAAACAGGCCCTGCTGGCAAACACGGGAAAAACCGTTTCAAACTTCTCTTTTCTGGCGTGTTCCATGTCACATCCTGCAAAGGTTTCCGCATTTTTATTCCACTGGGTGATGTTTCCTTGGGCATCAACCCCCACAAGGATGGAATCCATGGCGTTGAAAATGTCATTGATATAGGTTTTTGCTTTGTTAAGGCTTGTTTCCCTCTCCTGTATCTTTTCCGCCATTTTTTCAAATTTTTCAACAATCAGGGCAAACTCCTTCTGCCG
>JAWOGI010000227.1:0-37255 GCA_046496975.1 Desulfobacteraceae bacterium
CCAAGGCCGCAATAATCAAAGAGAACCGGGTGGTGGGAACAAAAGTGATTCCGACGGGCTACAGGGTCTCCACGGCGGGTCAACAGGTGTTTGAACAGCTGCTTGAACAGACGGGAATTGCCGGGAAGGAGGTCAGGGCCGTGGTGGCAACGGGCTACGGCCGCAACAGTGTTGACTTTGCCGCCAGGTCGGTCACCGAGATCCTCTGCCACGGCACCGGGGCTTTTTTCCTCGCTTCCCGCACCAGGGGAATCATCGATGTGGGAGGCCAGGACAGCAAGGCCATTCTCCTCAACGACCAGGGCGGGGTGGACAATTTTGCCATGAACGACAAGTGCGCCGCCGGCACCGGCCGGTTCCTGGAGGTGATGGCACGGGTGATGGAGGTGGACCTTGACGACATGGGAGAGATCGGCCTTGCCGCCACAGCGCCTTCCAAAATCAGCAGCATCTGCACGGTGTTTGCCGAATCCGAGGTGATCTCCATGATCTCCAGGCAGCACCAGCGGGAAAACATCATTGCCGGCATCCATGATTCCGCAGCCGCCCGCATCGCCGCCCTGGCACTGAAAATAAAGATCAGGGCCCCTGTGATGATGACCGGCGGGGTGGCCAGAAACATCGGCATGGTCAGGGCCCTGGAGAGCCGCCTTGGCCTTGCCATAGAGGTTCTCCCCACAGCCCAGGTCAACGGGGCCATCGGCGCGGCTGTGACGGCAACCCGGCTGTAAACCGACACCATGCCTTGAAAACTTTCACCTGGCAGTGCTGACACTCTTTTAATCGACTGGGCTCCGCGTCTTCGACCCATTTTCAGAAGGGCGCGAAGTTCATTGCCACCAACCAGGACCTGACCGGTCCCACACCCAGGGGACCTGTGCCGGCCTGCGGTGCCCTGGTGGCCCCCATTGAAAAGGTCACCGGGGTGGCCCCCTATTTTTTGGGAAAGCCCAACTCGACCATGATGTTCCTGGCACGAAAAAAACTCGGGGTTCATTCGGCCAACTGCTTTATGATAGGGGACCGCATGGATACAGACATCCTCGGCGGCCTGGAGTCCGGCATGACCTCCTGCCTGGTCCTTTCCGGGGTCACCGACGAAGAGACCATGAACCAGTTTCCATAACAGCCGGATTGCGTTTTTAACCATGTGGGAGAAATCGATCCGTCAGCCATTGTCTCGAAAAGAGAGCAAGTGGAAAAATAGCGGACTCGACAAATATGGCCAATGTTGCGATAAAGGCCATATTGAAGTACAGGCAGGAACCTGATACTATGCTCCCCTATAGTTAGTTATCATTTGCCTGTCAATTAACAAAAGGAGTGATCCATGACTGAATATGAATTCTACCGTGTTGAAAAAAAAGGGCCTGTTGCCTGGGTCTACCTGAACCGCCCGGAGAAAAAAAATGCCATGAATCCGCCGGCATGGAAGGAGCCGGTTGAGATATTTGAAGAGCTTGACAATGATGATGAGGTCAGGGTGGTCATTATGGCAGGCGAGGGTCCCTGCTTTTCTGCAGGTATCGATCTTGTGGGAATGATGCCCGATCTTCCCGAGCTGATGGAAGCCGAGCAGAAAGGAGGGGTCAAATGGCGGCTGTTGCCCAGGATCAAAAAGCTCCAGGATGCCATGAGCTGTATTGAGTGGTGTAAAAAGCCTGTGATTGCGGCCATCCACGGCCACTGTATCGGGGCGGGCCTGGACATGGCAACCGCCTGCGATATCAGGCTGTGTTCCGCGGATGCCGGATTCTGCCTCAAAGAGGCGGCCGTGGGATTTGTGGCGGATGTGGGCGTACTCCAGCGTATCCCCTTGATTGTGGGTCAGGGCCATGCCAGGGAACTTGCCTATTCGGCAAAAACCATTTCAGCTGAACGGGCGAAGGAAATCCTTCTGGTCAATGAGGTGTTTGAGACCAAAGAGACCCTGTTTGAAGGGGCGCAGGCACTTGGGGAAGAGATTGCGGCCAACTCCCCCCTGGCGGTACAGGCATCCAAGGATGTACTCAATTACGGGGTGGGCAAAGGTGTGGATGACGGCCTGAACTATGTGGCCTCCATGAGTGCCAATATCATTCCGTCCGACGATCTCATGGAAGCAGTCACCGCCTTCATGGAAAAACGAAAGCCCCGATTCACCGGGAAATAACACAAACCGGCGGAGGCATTACATGCGATAAATGGTGGGTTTTTCCTCCAGATCAATGTCAATGCAGATCATATCGCCGGTTTTGAATCCCAAACGGTTCAGTTCCCGGACCACCTGGTCCTGCTTTTCATATTTCCAGAACACGAACCACAGCGGGTTTCTCACCGTATCAATACCGTAGGCGTCATGGGTGCAGAGGTTGAGCCGGATCCGGTCCTTTGCGATAATAGTGTCGGCCTCGGACAGAAAACAATCGATCTTGTACTGATTTTCATAGAGGGCGTGGGTCAGCTGCCGTTGCAGTTCCGGGGTGTCATCCAGGTAGTGGTTGGCGATCTGAAACAAAACGTCCGGGATTTTGATGGAAAAGCCCAACACAGCGAAACGCTCATGCTTCATGGCAAACTCTTCGAGCCCGGCCTCATAGTCAGTGATCACCTGCAGGACATCTTTGATCGTTGTTTCCGAATCCCCCCATCCATGCACCAGATCTTCGCATTGGTTGATGATATCGAGGTAAAACGTCTTGTTGTCCATGACATAAATCACCCGCTCCCGGTAATTTCTTCTTTTCCGGATTCTTCGAATTCCGTCCAGCGTGACCGAGCGGCTGCCGATATTTTCGTCCAGCAGTTCCACTTTTGAAATATCCTTGGCCTGGACCACATGGATTTGGCTCATTCTGTAAACAATGTATTCGATCTCGCAGGGAAACCCCAGGCAGTCCTGAATGTATTCGGACAAACGCAGCAGCTTCATATCATGGGGTGTTTCGGTGATATAGGATTCGCACTGGATTTTATGGGCGTATTCATTGGTATATCCGAACTCCCAGTTTTTACCCATGATCTTGGCCATGACCTTGACACCTTCGATAAAAGGCATGACAATCACGCCCATTTCGTGGAGATTGAGCTCCGGGGCGTTGTGAAATTTCTGCTGTCTTTGGATATGCAGTTTTTTGGCTGTTTTTGCCTGATTGATGATGCGTTTCCGGGCATACCGGATTCCGGCCACATCCGCATTGACCTCCAGGGAATCAAATGTTCCGCTCTTGAAAGAAGACTCCAATGGATGGGCGCTGCGCACAATGACCTTGTAGCTGGGACAGGACGCTTTTAAAAAGGCTTCCAGCTCCGCAAAATTTTCCTTTTTGAAATCCTCTGCCGGAAGATAAATGAAATCAGGCACATCAAGCCCCTCTTTTTTCAATATTTCCAGCAGTTTTATTTTCTCGGGCAGGCTCGTTTCCATTGGTTTTCCTTCAATAATTGGGGTCAGAGTAAAATTAAGGCCTTGATCATCGTTTCGCCCAAAGGGGTAGGGTAAGGTTTTTATTGTTCGTCGGTGTCAGGCTTGATCATAATACCGGCCACTCGTCAAATTTGGCGGGCCAACGGGGTAAGGGACCAACGGGGAAAAGCTTTTGTTGTTGACGTTATCGGACAGAAAAGCACGATCAAACCAAAAAGCACACGATAATGTTAATAACGAAACCCTTGCCCCACCCCAGGGTGCTAATAGAAACTCGCTTCTCTTAGTGTAGACTATACCAGACTATCAATCAAGATGTCAAAAGCTAAAACTACAATGAATAATTGGAATAATTGGGGTCAGAGTAAAATTAAGGCCCTGGTCATCGTTTCGTTCAAAGGGGTAAGGCTTTTCTTGTTCGTTGGTGTCAGGCTTGATCATAATACCGGCCACTCGTCACATCTGGCGGGCCAACGGGGCAAGGGGCCAACAGGGAAAGGCTTTTGTTGTTGACGTTATCGGACAGAAAAGCACAATCAAACCACAAAGCACACGATAATGTTAATAACGAAAGCCTTGCCCCACCCCAGGATGCGCCCCGGGTGACGGATGTTATGACCAAGCCCTCGTTGTCAAACAGTGAAGACACACTGCCTGGACAGTTAAGATAATGACATTAAGGAAAGCCTGACCCCACCTTCGATGCCTTCGATGACCCCACCCTGGATGGACAAGTGTATGATCAAGGCCATATTAATAAACGGGAGATAGAGCTATTCCGAAATGCTGTCAATAAGAACATGGTTATGGGCAGTGACCGATTTCAAAAAGAGATAGAGGGATTAACGGGGAGAGAGGTTAACGGGGAGAGGGATTAAAGAAAAAAAGAGAGGCCGGCCCGTTGGGGGGCGAATTCTTGGTGTTTAATTTTACTCTGACCCCAATTATTTAATTATTGTAGGGCTTTTTGAACGGCCCTGCCGATCTCTTTCATCCCATAGGGTTTTTTGACGTACTGACAAACCCCAAGGGCCATTGCCTGCCTGACCCGGTCGGTTTCGGAAAAACCGCTGGCAATCACCGCCCGCTGTCCGGGATGGAGGGCAAGGATCTTCTCATAGGTCTCCAGACCGTCCATGCCCGGATCCATGATCATGTCCAGAATCAGCAGATCCACAGGGGTTTTTTGAACAAATGCCAGGGCCGCTTCACCGCTTTTCACCGATGAGACCCGGTAGTTGAGTTTTGCAAGCATCACCGCTGCCATCTCTCTCTGTTCCAGGACATCGTCCACCACAAGCACGTGCTGCCGCCTGCCGGAGTAATCCTCAAAAGAACCGGAAACTTGCGGTTCAAACGCCCTTTCCCGGGTAACAGGGAAATAGAGGGTAAAGGTGGTGCCACTGCCCGGACTGCTCCTGACGTCGATGCTGCCGCCGTGGTCCTGCACAGTTCCCCACACCACTGCCATGCCGAGGCCGGTTCCGCTTCTTCCCATCACTTTTTTGGTAAAAAAAGGTTCAAAAATCCGTTCCATATCTTCCAACGCAATGCCCGACCCCTGGTCGGCAACGGCAAGAATGACATATTCCCCCGGTTCCACCCTGGTGTATCCGTTGATGGGGGACGTGACCGTAAGATTCCCGGTGGAGATCCGTATCTCTCCGCCCCTTGTCTGGGCTTCGGCGGCATTGGCCAGTAGGTTCATGACGGTTTTGGAGAGATGCACCCTGGAGCCCATGATAAAGGGATGGTTGGCATCAAGTGCCTTTTCTACCCTGGAATGGGGGTTGTGCTCGATAATCCTGGCATACTCCAGTGTTTCCATGAAGTCCAGAACCAGGTCATTCAGGTTGACCACCGCCATGGTGGCAACCCCCCTCCTGGAAAGGGTGAGCAGATCCTGAACAATGGCAGCGGCCTTCTGGCCCGAGGCCTGCATGGCCTTCAGGGGGGCAGTCAGGGGGCTGTCCCTGTCAAGGTCCAGGAGAAGCACTTCGGGATACCCCACAATCCCCGACAAAACATTGTTCAGGTCATGGGCCACCCCGCCTGCCAGAAGTCCCAAAGCTTCCATCTTTTTCGCCCTTTCCAGCTGTCCCTGGAGGGCCTGGTTCTCCTCCTCCATCTCGGTCTGCCGGGTGATGTCCCGGAAGATCCCCACAACCGAAGCCCCGCCGTCCTGATCTTTTTCAACCAGGGCGGCATTGACGGAACAGACGTGGACGGAGCCGTCCCGGTCTTTCAAATGGATGTGGTAATCCGTCAGTTGGCCCCTGGTTGAGATCTCCTGGACCAGGGATTTTCTGGTTTCCGGTTTTTCATAGAACAGGTGAGACGGCTTGCCAAGGAGCTCCTGCCGGGTATACGAAGAGATTTTCTCTATGGAGGGGGAGATCTCTTCGATGGTGCCCTGGTCAAGATTCTCCTCATAGTAGACATCCTGGATGTTTTCAAAGATCTGCCGGTATTTTTGTTCCGATCGGGCAACCCTGTCCAGGGAGTGGTACAGCCCCTTTAAAACGGATGAAACGGAAAGCACCACAACGATATTGAGGAGCAAAAAGTTAAGGCTGGTGACGATCCATTTCTGATGGGGGTTGATCGTCTCAGCCCCCCATCCAAGGAGATCCGACATGACCAGCAGCCCGACACCAACGATGGTGAGGGCATTGATGCCAAGGGCTATCATGCCGCTTTTAAAACCGAGAAAAAGGGCGGTGAGCACGGGAAAGGCAAAGAGCCACACAGGACCGGCGCCAAAGGGACCGAGGACAAAGAGCAGGACCAGCCCCAGCAGGTGGGAGATGCCGCAGAAGGTCACAGCCCTGGCACCATAGGAGATGGTCGGGTGAAACAGTAGCACCAGCACGCAGAGATAGATCACGGTATCACCTACGGCAATGGTGTACAGCCCCTCCTTGATGGAGAGCCCGACACTTGGAAGATAAACCACAAACCCGAGAACCACGCAGACAAAGAGCAGGCTCAAGAGGATGCGTTCCTGCCAGTATTCAATGGCCTGGGGATCACTGCTGTTTTTCGGTGTTGTCAGCCGAAGGGCGGTGGCCCTGATGCTCTCCATTCCGTGGTGCTCCTTTTCTGTCCGGCAAAATATGAAACGCCGTTCAACCGAACCGAAGTTTTTACTTTTGTTGTGGGCCGAAGGGTATGTAACCAGTTCGGCCCGTGGCCGTTATCAGAATTTCATCTTGAGGCTGGCCGCCAGAAAATGGATGTCCGAGTTGTAGCGGCCGTTGGCAGTGCCCCCCAGGTCGGCGCCCAGATTCGTCTCCTTGTCCCTCTCCTCCTGCCATTCATAAACATAGGCCAGGGAGAGGGTGTACCGGCCCCAGCCATAATCCCCTCCCAGGGCCAAGAGGTGGGCATCGGCATCGGGCAGGGAGGGGTCAAAGGTGTGGTCTGGGACGGCGCCTTCCCGGTAGAGGTAGCCGGTTCTCAGGGTCAGGTCGTCGCTGTACAGATATTCCAGCCCCAGGTTGTACGTCAGGGTGTCCTTCCACTCCTTGACCATGATATCGGTGGTGGCGCCGAAAACAGGTCGGTCGAACCGGGTCTCGATGGTGTCATAATCCGACCACCCCTCCCAGAGTATTCCTGTCTCCACCATCAGCTCTCCGGTGACCTGGAAGGCGATGCTGGCAAAGGCCTCCTCGGGAAGATCCAGGGTGGCCTGTGCTCCTGTGTCAGGCAGGGCCTGGGCAATGGCTGCCGGGGTGCCCGCGGGGAGATCAAAGGAGATGCTGCCGTCGAGATCAACCGAATACCCGCTGCGGTAAGAGAGCCCCAGGTGGACCCTCCGGGTGACCGCCCAGGCCAGGCCCAGGGTGAAACCATAATCCGAGCCGTCTCCGTCAAATTTCCGTTCTCCGTCACCCAGTTTGTATCCGGAAAGGTTGATGTTGTTTTCAAGGGAGGTATCAAGGTCCAGGTAGTTCACCCCGCCGGCAATGGAGAGGTTGGGGGTTACCGCAACGGAGATTACCGGGTTGACACAGACGGTGGAGAGCTCCGAATCGGTGGCAAGATACCTGCCTTCCCAGGTTTTTCCCCATTGGGAGGCCAGCCCGAAGGGTGAAAAAATCCCCAGGCCAAAGGATATCTGTTCATTGACCCCATGGGTGGCGTAGAGGGTGGAGGGAAAAAAGAGATCGCTGTCTGTGGTGGCGGTTTCTCCGGTAGCGTCGCTCTTCTGCTCAAAGACAAGCCTTACCCCTGTGGTGCCAAGCTCCACCTGTGTGCCGTCAAGCTGGCTGATCAGGGCAGGGTTGTAAAAAACGGCAGAAGGAGAATCCAGGCGGGCAATGGAGGCCCCGGCCCTGCCAAAGGAGGCTGCGCCCTGGGAAAAAACGGCAAACCCCGACGCGTGGAGGTCAGCACTGGCGAAGAGGATCACCAGCAGAAAGGAGAAGCAGGTTGTTTTTTTCATTTTTTTTCTCCAAATTAAGTAAAGGCCAAAGTCGGTTCACAAGTAGGGGCTTGGTCATAACATCTAACATCGGTCACCCTGGGGTGGGGTCACCTTTTCTTTATTAACATTATCGTGTGTTTTATGGTTGGTTGTGTTTTCTGTCCGATAACGTCAATAACAAAAACCTGATCCCGTTGGCCCCTGATCCCGTTGGCCCAAAAGAGAGGCAGGCCGGTTGGGTAACGAAAGCTTGATGTTTAATTTTACTCTGACCCCAATTATTATCGGCTGCTTCTAAAGAAGCCGTAACAGGCCCCGGCGAACCCTCCGGCAAGATGGCTGAACTGGGAGATCCTGTCGATTTTCAGGGTTGATACCACTTCATCCCCGATGAAGAGCACGGCGATGAATATGAAGGTCAAAGGGATCTCCCCGGACCGGATATTGGAAAAAGAGCCCAGGAGGATCAGCAGAAAAGCAATCCCGCTTCCCCCCACAAGCGAAGTGGAGAAGAAAAATGCGTTGAGCAGAGCCGTAACAGCGGCGGTGACGCATATCATCTCAAAGATTTTTCCTGAGCCGTATTTCTCTTCCAGCAGCGGTCCCACCAGCAGAATAATCATCAGGTTGCCCATGAGATGGGACCAGCTGCCGTGGCCGAGGACATAGGAGACCAGTCTCAGGTAAAAGTGCGGGTTTGAAAAGGAGAGACGCCCGGGAGAAGAGAAGTGCTGGGCCACAAGGGAGCTGCTGCAGAACGCCAGAACAGCAACGGCTGCCAGGGAGTAGGTAAGGATGACCGGGGCGTTGTACTTGATTTTCATGGCTGCTTATTTCTCTTTCACACCAGGGGCATCTGGAAGTTTGCAAGCTCCGCCCTTGTCTTGTGATCCGTGGCATCACACTGGATGGGGGTGATGGAGATGCAATTTTGTGACAGGGCATACACATCGGTTTCCGGCTCGTCACCAGCAGGTTCTGCGCTGCCGTACCAGAAATAGGGCCGGGTCTTGGGATCAAAGCGTTTTTCAAACCGGGTGGACAAATTGCTCTGGGCCTGCCGGGTGACCTTCACCCCGGAGATCTCTTTGAAGGGTCCATTGGGGGCATTGATGTTTAAAAAGGTGCCGCAGGGCAGACCGTTCTCTTTTACCCGGTTCACCATATCAACTGTAAAGCGGGCCATGCTGCAAAAATCCATATTCTCCCCGTTTTTTATGGAGACGGCCAGGCTCGGCAGCCCGTTCAAGGCACCTTCCCTGGCTGCCGAGGCCGTACCCGAGTAGTTGATGTCAATGCCGATGTTGCAGCCGGGATTTATTCCTGAAACAACCATATCCGGAGGGGAGGTAAAGAGTTCAAACAGGCCGAGCTTGATACAGTCTGCAGGGGTGCCGGCAACGGCAAATCCCTTCTTTCCCTCTCCCAGGTCGACGGTGTCGATTCTCACCGGGGCGTTCAGGGTAATGGCGTGACTCACCGCACTCTTTTCCCGGTCCGGCGCAATGAGAATAACATCGTGAAAAGCGCTGAGGGCTTCAAACAGAGCCATAATCCCCGGGGCATTGTATCCATCATCATTGGTAAGCAGAATTTTCATGGTCTTCCCATCCTCGGTGTTCAGGTTGTTTTAATCACACATCTGGATAGCACTTTTTTCCGGCCAATGCAATATTATTAGGAATAAATGGCTTTCACTTCAGCCCGCCGCAGTTTGTCTGCGTTTTTTTCGATTTTCTTTATTGTTGCGGCAACCCCGTCCTGGGCTTTTTTCAGCCCGGGGGCAAGGGCTGCATTCAATGATTGTTCAGCGTTGTTCAATGATTTTTAAATCCTCCTGCATGAACTGCCATGGAAATCCAAAGGACGCACCGGTGGAAATGCTGGAGATATACGGGGATAAAAACGGCTTTCACTACACACCGGGGGAAGTCGGCGGGGTCGTTGTGGCCGGTTTTCCGGTGGATCTCATTAAAACCCCCGCAAAGGAAATAACCAGGCAATACCTCACCCTCTACCTGCTTGGCATCCTGTTGTTTGCCGTTATGATCAGCGTGTTTTTTGATCAACTGGTCATGAAAAACCTCCACAACCTGACAGCGATTTTCAGATCCCGCTTCTCCGGAAAAGACGAACAGCGCCTCATAGAACGGCTTGGAAAGAATGATGAAATCGAAGGGCTCATCCAGGGAATCGATGAAATTGCAGTCTGCCTTTCAGATGCAAGGAAAAAACTCGAGGACTATGCCGAGAACCTGGCCGTCAAGGTGGACAAGAGAACAAAAGAGATCCAGGAGAAGGCGGAAAAGCACCGGGCCGATGTCGGGCTGTTCCTGAAAATGCTGGCCGGTTTTGGCAGCACCAGCAACACAGGGGAGGTGATATCCAGGGCACTGGAATCCATCGGAAAACGGTTTCATGCAAATCAGGTGATCTACCACTGCACCGTGGCATCGGAAAACGCCTATGCATGGCGCCAGGCTCCGGAAATCGAAGAACTCCCCGGACATATCAAGGGAATTCTCTGGAAAGACGAGGTCCTCCAGATGAAAAACAGATGGTATATACCGGTGAAATCCCTTGAAAGCCACTGGGGGATCCTCTGCGTCTCATGGAAGCTGCCCCGGGAAAACGGAGATATTGACACGGCTTTCCTGCTGGCCCTGGGCCAGCAGCTGGCCATCCTCATCGAAAACATCCAGGCCTTTTCCAATGTGAAATTTCAAAATGACATGCTCCAGTCGGTATTCGAGGGGATTTCTGATCCCCTGCTCCTCATCGACGCAAAGGGCACCATTTTCATGGCAAACCGAGGCAGCGGGGAGATCCTTGCCCAAAAAGAGAAAAAAGAACGGGAAGAGAAACTCAAAAAGTTTCTGTCCATCCAGGACAACGCCCCCCCAGCAGAAAACATCCTGAAGATCATGGCTGAAAGGGAAGAGCCGGTGAGCCGGGAAGTTAAAACCGGTGACAACAGATCCTTCAGGGTCTCTTTCTACCCCCTCCCCAGGAGAAAACAGGCAGACTTGAAAATTGTGGTTTATGCCAGAGATATCACCCTGGAAAAACAGATGGTGCAGCGAATGCAGCAGGCCGAACGCCTCAGTTCCGTGGGAAAAATGGCAGCGGGCATTGCCCATGAAATCAACAATCCCCTGGGAGTTGTCCGCTGTTATACAGACCTGGTCAGTGACGCGGCAACTGATCCGGAAATGGTTGAAGACTTGAAAATCATTGAAAAACATACCATAACGGCCCAGAATGTGGTCCAGGATCTGTTAACGCTCTCCAGGCCCAAACCACTGGTGTACGAAGGGTGCCGGATCAATACCGTAATCCTGGATGCCGTGAAGGTGTTCCAGGCCCAGTCCGCCTCCAAAGAGATCCAGGTGATCTCCAGGCTGGAAAACCAACTGCCGGAGATCCAATGCAGCACCGACATCCTTGAACAGATCCTGACAAACATCTGGATCAACGCATTTGATGCCCTCCAGGAAACCGGCGGAGAAGTGACCATCACAACGGCCATGGAGTGGGACAGCGGCGAGGTGCTGCTCACCATCCAGGACAACGGCCCCGGAATACCCAAGGAGCTGCTGGAAAACATCTTTGATCCCTTTTTCACCACCAAGGCCGTGGGCAAGGGAACCGTTGAAACGGCCGTGGAGGCGTTGAAAAAAGAGGCCCTGGACCACTTTTCCAGAAACTACCTGGACAAGGTGTTTGAAAAAACCCGGGGCAATATTGCTGAGACATCAAGGATCAGCGGACTGGAAAGGGCCTCCATCCAGAAGATCGTCAAACGGCTGGCCATTGACATGTCCCTCTACCGGGGGTAGGGGGCTGTGCAGGGAGATCCTCCTTTTTTTCTTGACCGGAAAGACCTTCTCTCCTATAGTTTCACTATTCGCTCACTGTTTACCCAATATCCTGATCCTGCAACGCCGACTTCAACCCCAAGAGAGGCATCATGCGCGTTACGGTAACCAAACCGATAACCAGGAGAATGGTCATCAAAACAGGAATTATGCTTCTCCTGACCATTTTTCTGGCACCCTCTTGGTCAGAGCCGGAGATCTATGTCTGGACCGACAGCCGAGGCATCAGGCATTTCAGCAATGTTTCCCCTCCCCGGGAGAACAGGCAGGTTCAAACCTTCAGCGAAAACAGCCAGGGCAACCTGGCCCTTTCCCGGATCAAAAACAAACGGGATCTGTTCCGGGTTGTCAAGGTGTACGACGGGGATTCCATTAAAGTAAAGAACAACACCCTCACCCTGATGGTGAGGCTTGTGGGGATCGATGCACCGGAATCCGGTCATGGAAAACTTGCCGGCCAGCCTTACAGCAGCGAGTCAAAACAGCTTCTGGAACGCCTCCTGTCAGGAAAAACGGTTCGCATCAAAAGCTATGGCACCGGCGGGTACAACCGGCAGCTGGCGGAGATTTTTGTCAACAGGAAAAACATCAACCTTGAAATGCTGAAAAACGGAATGGCAGAGGTGTACAGAGGAACTCCCCCGAAAGATCTTGAGACCGACCCCTACCGCAGGGCCCAGGCCGCTGCGAAACGGGCCGGAAAAGGGATCTGGTCCCTTGGCCGGCAATACAAGAGCCCGAAAACATGGCGAAGGGAGCACCCCAGGTAACCAGCACACGGGCACAAGCCTGACCCGTTGCCAACGAAGCAACGAATCGAGCTGAAGAAAAAGACAGCATACTCTTGGATTATTCAAGCTTTTTTGCCTGTGCCTTGAAAACTCATATAGCGGCCATGAGCATCGTGCTCACAACAGCTGCCGCTGACCTCGGAGCAAATCTTGGATGATTTGCGTGACTCGAAGAGGGGCCTTGGCTCCATGAGCGCAGGGCAAAACCCGGATAGGCTGCTTGGAAAAGAGCCACATTCAACCGCTCATCATGCAGTTTAATAATTTCCATGATAACATCAATGTCATGGGGTGGCCTGGCAGTTCCTCGAAATCGTAGCGCTGGTAGAATGTTTTTGCGCTTTTTGTTGCACAGTCCAGTAAAACCGCCACAAATGGCATCATCTGGCCGGTGCGGTGACAATCGGCAAATGCCTGTGCCAAGAGTCGTTCTCCATGCCCTTGGCCCTGGAAGCGTTTGTCCAGCCCTAACCAGGCCAGAGTGACGATGGGCAACAGGGTGCCTGGCAATGTTTTAACCATTTCGTGAGGGAGTTCATCAAAGTTCACTTGCCCCATGGCCAGTGTGTAGTAACCGGCAATAGTATCGGGCTCTTTCAAGAGAATTCTGGTAATGGAAAGTCGTTTTGTCTGGGCCTGACGTGCGCGTTTTTTCAGCCATTCATCTACCGCGTCAACGCCACTGTGAAAGTCAGCACGATTGTGGCGTTTTTCCAGTTGTTCGATGGAAAAACAGTTGGGCCACCGCACTGGCTTCACGCATCCCCCTGCATGATTTTTCCCAGCTTGCGCTGGGCCTTTGTAAGTTTTACAGGGGCCTGAAGCGCCAACCAAAATCGTTCCTGCTCATCCGCGGTCATCTGCAGAACCTGATTTTTGGCCTGTTCAACTTCCTTTTTTGCTGTAGGTACCAATACCAGGCGGATATAGTCAGACAACCCCACATGACGCAATTTTGCTGCTTGTATAACGGCCTGCTTGCTTTTGGGATCCAACCGAGCCTGGAGAGTCTTTGTTGCTCTGTTCATCATAATTCACCTCTGCTGAACAATGTACTCCGATCTGCATGCACTGTCAAGCACTTAGGGATTTTCCAAAAAATAATCCTCGCATCCTGCTTGTCGTTTTGCCCGTCTTCTGGGTTGCGCCAATGGGACATATTCCAATATGCTCCCATTGGCGCAACCTAAAGGCAGACAAAAATGCTGCGCACTATGCGTATATTATTTTCTTCCAGATCCCTTACAGCGAGGTTATACAAGAGATATTATGGGTTTCCTAATTCTTTTTTTTGTGTTTTACTGGTAACAATTGATACTGGACGATGACAGGATGACGGTCATAACAGGCTGTCCATGCAATGGCATGTCTTGATCGTAACCTGGACCATGGAATGGATGGATCCATCGACCAGCGGCTCCGGGTGCAATGATGACCCCGTCCCAATGGTAAAAACAGGAAACACAAGGAGGAATATCCCGGTATGAAGACACAACCCCGATGTGAACAGTGCGCATTCAGATCACGCTTTGACAACAACCCAGCCTCCATTTTGGGCAGATTATGGCGCTGGCATATCAAATGGTGCCCGGGCTGGAAGCGGTATCTTGCCTCCCTGACCGATGAAGAGCGCAGAAGCATCAAAGATCAATACACAATCCGATAACAACCATGAGTCAAAAACTCAAAAAAAACAATAAAAGCCCATGACCATTATACAAGCGATCAGCCGGGAAACCGATTTTCCCGAAAAACAGGTAGCTGCCGTCATCGAGCTGCTGGACCAGGGGTGTACCATCCCCTTCATGGCACGGTACCGGAAAGAGCAGACCGGCTCCCTGGACGAGGTGGCCCTGGCCGGTATCCGGGACAGGGCGGCAGGCCTGAAGGCCCTGGCGGCAAGAAAAGAGGCGATCATAAAGTCCCTGAAAGAGCGGGAACTCTTCACAAAATCCCTGGAAAACGCCATTGACAGTGCTTCCTCCATGGCCGGACTGGAGGATCTCTATGAACAGTACCGGCCCAAAAAGAGGACCAGGGCCAGCATGGCAAAGGAGAGGGGACTGGAGCCCCTTGCCCGCTGGATTCTGGACTGCCCGGAAAAAGCCCCTGAAACAGAGGCCGGAAAGTACGTTGATGCGGACCGGAAGATTGCCTCCGCCGAGGAGGCCCTGGCAGGGGCCAGGGACATCATTGCCGAGATGATCAATGACGATCCCCGGGTGCGGGGTGAGATCAGAAAGCTCTTTTTCCGTTCCGCCCTGATCACATCCGCCGTGAAAAAGGGCAAAAAAGAGGAAGGCAGCAAATACAGAGACTATTTTGAGTGGTCCGAACCGGCGTTCAAGGCCCCCTCCCACCGGGTACTGGCAATGCTCCGGGGCAGCAACGAATCCCTGCTCACCGTGCATGTTCTGCCCAGTGAAGAAAAAGCCCTGGAAATCATCCACCGGTTCTACCTTAAACAAAAGAGAGCCGGTGCCGGCAACCGTGCCCAGATCCAGGAGGCCGTCAGGGATGCCTACAAACGGCTGCTCTCCAAATCCATTGAAAAAGAGAGCCTCCAGAGCCTGAAAAAAGCCGCCGATGAACAGGCCGTGGCCGTTTTTGTCAACAACCTCGAACAGCTGCTCCTGGCACCGCCCCTGGGAGAGAAGCCGATCCTGGCCATCGATCCGGGGTTCAGGACCGGATGCAAGGTGGTCTGCCTGGATGCCAATGGAAAACTGCTCTGCCATGACGTGATCTTTCCCCTGGCCGGCAGCGGCCAAAAGGCCGCCAAAACCGTTGAAAAGCTTGTCCGGCAGCACGCTGTTCAGGCCATTGCCATCGGGAACGGTACGGCGGGCCGGGAGACGGAACAGTTCGTAAAGACATTGAACCTGCCCGACAATGTTGAAACGGTCATGGTGGACGAAAGCGGGGCCTCCATCTATTCAGCCTCAAAAACAGCGAGAAACGAGTTCCCCGACCACGACATCACGGTGAGGGGGGCCGTTTCCATTGGGCGGCGCCTCATGGACCCCCTGGCAGAGCTTGTCAAGATCGATCCCCGCTCCATTGGTGTGGGCCAGTACCAGCACGATGTGGACCAGAAGCTTCTGGCCGGTGCCCTGGACGATGTCATAAAAAGCTGCGTCAACCGGGTGGGAGTGGACGCCAATACGGCCAGCAGGGAGCTTCTGGCCAAGGTGTCCGGCCTCAATGCCGCCATTGCCGCCAATATGGTGGCCTTTCGGGACGAAAACGGCGCCTTTGCCACCCGCAAGAGCTTCTTAAAGGTGCCAAGACTTGGCCCCAAGGCCTTTGAACAGGCCGCCGGGTTCCTCAGGCTCCGCAACAGCAAGAATCCCCTGGATAGAAGCGGCATCCACCCGGAATCCTATGGTGTCGTGGAACAGATGGCCAGGGATGAGGGGTGCACCATCGACGACCTCATCGGCAACCGAGAGGCGGCTAGAACCATCGATGTAAAAAAATATGTGACCAGTGAGAGGGGCATGCCCACGTTGAAGGATATCCTGGCGGAGTTGTCCGCCCCTGGCAGGGACCCCCGCCAGCCCTTCCAGAGCTTCTCCTTTGACGACACCATCCACTCCATCACCGATCTGGCCCCGGGAATGACCGTTCCCGGTATTGTCACCAACGTCACAGCTTTCGGGGCTTTCGTGGACATCGGGGTCCACCAGGACGGCCTGGTGCATATCAGTGAACTTGCCGACCGGTTTGTCAAGGACCCCAACGAGGTGGTCACGGTGCGGCAGCAGGTGAGGGTCAGGGTGGTTTCCGTGGATGCGGAAAGGAAGCGGATCTCCCTTTCCATGAAATCAATATAACCGGCATGGCCGGCACAGGGAGTTTCAAGGATGAAAGCACTGGTCTATAAAAACAACAGCATCGCCCTGGACTGCCACTTTCCAGAACCTGCACCGAAACCGGGGGAGGTTTTGATCCGGGTGCTCATGTCAGGGATCTGCAACACGGATCTTGAGATCATGAACGGCTACAAGGAATTTTCCGGTGTGCCGGGACACGAATTTGCAGGGATAGTGGAACAGGCCCGGGAGAGGGATTTAATCGGAAAGCGGGTGACAGGAGAGATCAACTGCCCCTGCAACAGATGCGAAACCTGCTTAAGCGGAGAGACCACCCACTGCCCCCACCGATCGGCTCTGGGGATTCTGGGAAGAGACGGTGCCATGGCCGAATTCTGTTCCCTTCCCCGGGAGAACCTTGTCATCCTTCCCGACCGGATTTCCATCAGGGAGGCGGTTTTTATCGAACCCCTGGCAGCGGCCCTGGAAATCACCCAGCGCCTTCACATCCCCCCCGCCTCGTCGGTGATGGTGATCGGAGACGGCAAGCTTGGCCTTCTCATTGCCCAGGTTTTGAGACTGACAGGGTGCAGGCTTCTCGTGGCGGGAAGGCACAAGGCAAAACTGAAGATCCTGGAGGCCATGGATATTCCCACCTGCCGTGACAGGGATATAGATCCATCATCGTGCCAGGCCGACACTGTTGTGGAGTGCACAGGCCATGGCGGGGGATTCGAACTTGCCAGACGATGCGTAAGACCAGGGGGCAGGATCGTTCTGAAAAGCACCTTTCACAGTGTCCCCCAGGTGGACCTCACCTCCCTTGTGGTAAATGAGATCCAGGTGACAGGCTCCAGGTGCGGCCCCTTTGCCCCTGCCGTAAGGCTGCTGGAGCAGGGGCTTGTCAAGGTAACCCCCCTCATTGACAGGGAGTTTGCCCTTGATGACGGTGTGGCGGCCTTCCGGTACGCCGGACAAAAGGGACGGCTGAAAGTGCTGATAAACCACCAGGACAACGGTTAAGGCAGCTGTCAGCGTCCCCCCGATCCGATGGGCGACACCGTGACCCCCCTGTTGTCTATTGGACCCGGGAGATGTTTATCTGGTGCTGGCAGACCCGGACCTTTTTCAACAGCTTGAAGATGGAATCGGGCATTCCCTCGGGCAGATCCACCGTGGTGAACTCATCATTGATATTGATGTGGCCGATGTATTTGGCTTCCAGCCCGGCCTCGTTGGTGATGGCCCCGACGATATCTCCGGGGCGGACACCATGGACATTACCCACTTCAATGCGAAACCGCTCCATCCCCTTTTCCAGATCCCTGGGCCGTGGTTTTTTCGCTTTGGCCGAATCCCCGACCTTTTCTGCGGCAGCAGCAGCAGCAGCAGCAGGAGGAGCAGCGGCGGCAGAAGAAGAAGAAGAAGAAGAATCGCTTTTTTTCTTTTTCTGCTGGACAGCCCCCACCTTGCCGGGTTTTTCCTTTTTGCCGGTCTTGGGCGGGGTCACCGCCTGCTTTTTCTGACCGGAGAGCAGCAGCGGCTTGTCCCCCTGGACCATACTGGCAAGGGCGGCGGCAATGTCCAGGGCCGGCACATCGTGTTCCTGGCGGTACTGCTCCATGAGATCCCTGAGCTGCCCAAGATCCCTGGATGCCAGGGTGTCGGTGATGCTCTGCTTGAAATCGGCAATGCGCTTGTCGTTGATGGTCTCGGTGGAGGGGAGCTTCATCATCTCCATCTTCTGGCGGGTGGCCTTTTCAATGACCCGTATCATCCACTTCTCCCTGGGCGAGACAAAGAGGATGGCATCCCCTTTCCGGCCGATGCGGCCGGTCCGGCCGATGCGGTGGATATAGGACTCGGCGCCGTTGGGAATGTCGTAATTGATCACATGACTGATGCGGTCCACATCCAGTCCCCTGGCCGCCACATCCGTGGCAACGAGGATATCGATCTTGCCCTTTTTCAACCGGTCAACGGTCCTCTCCCGGGACTTCTGGGCAATGTCCCCGTTCAGGGGTTCCGTGGCAAAACCCCGGGCTTCCAGCTTTTCGGCAAGCTCCGCCGTTGCCGTCTTGGTCCGGACAAAGACGATGATGCCGTCAAAGGTTTCCGCCTCGAGGATCCGGGTCAGGGCATCCAGCTTATGGGCCCCCTTGACCATCCAGTAGCGCTGGTGAATGGTGTCCGCCGTGGTGGTGCGCAGCTTGATGGAGATTTCCTGGGGATCGCTAAGATGCTTTGCGGCGATCTTCTTGATGGCCGGGGGCATGGTGGCGGAGAAGAGGGCTGTCTGGCGCTGGGCCGGGATCTGGTCGAGGATCCACTCCACATCGTCGATAAACCCCATGCGGAGCATCTCGTCGGCCTCGTCCAGGACAATGGATGAGACCTCATCCAGGTTGATGGTCTTGCGGCGCATGTGATCCATGAGCCGTCCCGGGGTTCCCACGATGACATGCACCCCCCGCTTGAGCTGCTTGAGCTGGCCGGCATATCCCTGGCCGCCGTAGATGGGAAGCACACGGAATCCCGTCATCCGTGCCGCATAGCCCTTGAAGGCCTCGGCCGCCTGGATGGCAAGCTCCCGGGTGGGGGCAAGCACCAGCACCTGGGTTTTTTTCTTTCTCAGATTGATCTTGGACAGCAAAGGAAGGGCAAAGGCGGCGGTCTTGCCCGTACCGGTCTGGGCCTGGCCGATCACATCCTTCCCCTCCAGCATGGGAGGAATGGTCAGTGACTGGATGGAAGTGGGGGTTTCATACCCGACATCTTTCAAACCGGCCAGGACAGGTTTGGACAGGTCCATTTCGCTGAACCCGGATTGCAACGTATTTTCAGATACCATATTATTTTACCTTAAACCAAGGGCCCCGCCGGACAAAAGGGCGGAAACCCCAAAAAGTGAACACACAGATAAGTACCTGGACAAATATTCTTCACGGAGAGAGTCACAAACCACCTTGCACTATCATCAAATCCATACCCTACATCTCCGGCGCCGATATTTTGGAGAATGTCCAAAACGGGTCCGGAGGGTGAGCTGTATGGAGAAGGATACAGAAAAACACAGAATCAGGAACTTAAGGAAAAGTGATCATTCTGCTTGCGGGGAAGACCGAAAACCGATTAATCACATAATTACCACAATTATTACCAGATCTTATAACCTGTTTTCCGCTTTTTTGCAAGCAAACAAATTCAACACCCCCACGGATCATCCCTCTTATCTCCCCAGGCGGCATCAAAACCTGAGCAGATCCTCTGCCAGAACAACCCCGCCCTTGAACTGTTTTTGGCATGGTAACATTTTTCAAGAAAATCTTGCGGGACCTGCATCATCATGATACCCTTTTCAATATATCATATAATCGGTATAGCCGATCCATGGTCATCTAAAAAATAATTGAAGGCCCACGAATTCTGGATAGCGTAATATTATGCCAGAAATATCAAGATTTCTCGGAATTGTGATCGGTATTTTCCCGCGGGAACATCCACCGCCTCACTTTCATGCGGTGTACGGCGAGTACCAGATCACTGTTGATATCAAGAGAGGAGTTGTAAGCGGAGTTTTTCCCCGAAGAGCTCTCCGGCATGTTTTGGAATGGTATGAGTTACATCAAGATGAATTGCTTGAAGACTGGAATTTGAGTCAGAAAGGTCATCCTCCCAAAAAAATCGACCCATTGGAGTAATCAGTATGATACCGAAAGTCATAAAAGCCAAATACACACATGATTATATCATTCACCTTTGGTTCGCTGACGGAACAGAGGGGGTTGTGGATCTCAGCCAGGAACTTTACGGCGAGATGTTTGAACCGCTTAAAAATCGTGAAACATTCGCAAAAGTCACAGTGCATCCGGACTTTCATACCCTGTGCTGGCCGAATGGTGCCGATATCGCACCTGAATTCCTTTACGGAAAAATAAAAATTCCTGCATAGCCAAGCCAAGGCAATTTCCCTGATCCATGGATAGTGTCAAGGGATTCTATTCTCAAGGGCCCGGCGGATCTCTTCTGTTTTGGCACCGTTTCGGGTCCACATGCGGCAGGAATCCACCAGAAACCCCTTGTAGGGAATATCATCGACGGTGTCAGGCACCGGCGCCGGTTTTTCCCTTTTACGGGTGAGCCAGCCGTGAACCATCTCCTGGCCCATCACCGTCAGAAGATGGCACAGATGGGTGCATCCGTTCCTGCCGCCGGTGATCCGCCTTATCCGGCTGGAAAACCCCGACTTTATTTCAAGCCCCTTGACCCGCTCGATGGTATCAAGGGTCTCCCGGCATTGTGCCAGGGGCACATCCATCATTTCCCCCTGGATATCTTCGACGGCAAGGGGGGCTCCTCTGAGGATCAGCCAGATGCCCATGCGGTGGACAACCCCGGGCTCGGTGACCTTTCCGGTGATGTCAAATATGGGAACATGGCGATGGTCCTCAAGAAGCCCCTCAACGATCACCTGATCGTCCAGGTGGGGATAGGCGGCAAGCTTGATCTCCCTGGAATGAATTTCCCTCTTATCGGCAACAAGTTCTTTGATCTTCACTGCAAAACTCCTTTACAATCGGCAATTTTAAGGAAGGCCTGCCCCCACCTTCGTGGACAAGTATATATGATCGAGGCCATCCCAAATCCTTCAGGAGGTTTATAGTAGGGCCTTTAGGTCGTAAGGCTCTTGCTGTGCATCATGGCCGTTATATGGTTTCAAGGGAGGCAAATTCAGGTTCGTGCAGGGGAAGGAGGATATCTGCCATCTCTTTCACCTGAACCATGATATCATAGGCATCATAGGGATTGACAACGGTTCCCGGAGGGATCACCTCCATCTCCATGGCCTTGATTTCATTGGGCGGATAAAAGTTTTCCTTTAAAAGGCAGAACCCTGTGATCACCGCTTTTCCCTTCTCCGTATCGATTATTACACTCATGCCGCCTCTGGTGTGAACAGGGGTATACATCACGGAAATCCCGGGAACAATCTCCATGTCTCGCTCTACACGCTCTATCTGGTTGTTCTCTTCTATATCCTCTATGTAGTCCTCAAGGTACCTGAAATCCAGGGGATGGGGATCATGTATGGTATCAAGCTCGTTTCCGTGGATATAAAACCTTGCGTTTGTGCATTTGTAGTCGTTTTCGCAATGATCATTGTGGAGATGGGTGTGGATCACAATATCAATGTCCTCTGGTTTCAGGTTGAACCTGTCCAGGCCCTGTTCAAAGGTATAAATTTTTCCATTGATGGCTTTTTCCCTCTCCTCGGACTGGATTGGCATCATCTCACCGGTATCCACCAGTATTTTTTTGTCCCCGCCCTCAATATACCAGCAATAGATAGGAATGGTGAACGCTTTCCCGTTGTTGTACTGATATGTCATCATGCTTTTATCAAATACCTTGGTGCCCATGACTAGGGGATGAATCTTATACCGCGCCATTGTCTTCTCCTGAATAAATAGTGTCTGTCTCCATATCGAAACCAGCGGATCGCAGTAACTTTTTTCTTAAACAGCTTTCATTTTTAAGGGTCCTGGCATTTTTCCGCCGCAAACACGTACTATACCCCATATATGTTTCCTGGAAATAGTGTTCATATATTTTTTGAAAAATCAAGTTTTATTATACCGATTTCTGAAAAGCAGAGACAATAGGTTTTGCAGAGTAAAACAACCAAAACATATCCAGGCACAGCCATTGTCTTTGTTGCCTGTGACATTTGGGAAAGGTATTTGCGCACACCGTTTTTTTGCACCTGTAAAAAATTGAGCTTGCCAACAGGATTTAAATGCATAAAATGGAACATTTAATCAGGAGTAATTTATGAATCAGAAATTAAGCGATGTGTTTTACGGCCTGGCGCTTTTTGGGGTTCAGTCTTCTGGGGGAGCGGTTCAGCCGGGTGCAGTGGATTGCCGTATGTTTTGCCCTGGCCGGTCCGGCAGCCCTCCCTCTCCCTGTGGTGCATGGGAGCCGGCGTGATCACCAGCCTGCCCTGCTCTGGTTTGCCTCTTCAGCCAAACGGCTGAATCTCTCCACCATCGGCATCCTCCAGTACCTGGGCCCTTCCATTGCCTTTGTGCTTGGGGTGTTTGTGTGCTTTTTTGGCAAGAAAACAGGAAAGCCTCTTTGGTTCTGGCTTGTCCAGGTTAGGATGGGGGTAGTTTACTGTGGGGATCTGATTTGAGTGTCATGATTCCAATCGGTTCACAAAAATATCTGTATATTCGACCGTGATAAAAAATATACATCTTTATAATTGACTTGGGTTGAAAATACAGATATATTGTGGGCTATGAAAAAACGATACCTGCAGGATCAAATCAAAAAAGATCTGAAAAACAAAATGGTGTTTGTCAGTGGCCCCAGGCAAGTTGGCAAGACAACAGTGGCCAAATCTATGTTGACCGATGACACCTCCTACCTCAATTGGGATATCCCGGCTCACCGGGAGGCGATTTTAAAAAGAGAGTTGCCTTTGGCTGGCCTGTGGTGTTTTGATGAAATCCACAAGTATTCATCTTGGAGGGACTTTCTTAAAGGCTTGTATGATGAGTTTCAGGATACTCGTCAAATATTGGTGACAGGCAGTGCCAGGCTGGATATGCTAAGAAAATCCGGTGACTCTCTTCAGGGGAGATACCATCATTTGAGATTGCATCCCTTGTCTGTCAAAGAATTGGGGGTTTCCAAACAGGAGGCTTTTCTGGAATTATTGGAGCTTGGGGGGTTCCCTGAACCCTATTTTTCCAAATCTGCGGTGGAATCAAAAAGATGGTCCCTCAATTACCGGTCGTTGCTGGTCAACCATGAAAGTCCTGCCATAGAATCGATTTCTGATTTATCCAAGTTGGAGTTGCTGTCTTTACGGCTACCGGAACTTGTTGGTTCCCCCTTGTCCTTGAATGCTTTGCGGCAAGATTTGCAGGTGGCTCACAAAACAATTGATCGCTGGATAGGTGTTCTGGAAAACGTGTATATGCTGTTCCGGCTTGCTCCCTTTGGATCTCCATTGATCAGGGCCGTCAAAAAGGAACAAAAGCATTACCATTTTGATTGGAGCCTGGTTCCGGATATGTCTGCAAGGTTTGAGAATTTGATCGCATCCCATTTGCTGAAATGGGTGCATTACCAGCGTGATGTTTTCGGGGAGCCGCTGGAACTTCGGTACTTCCGAGACACAGACAAACGAGAGGTTGATTTTTGTATCACAAAGAATTTTGAGCCTCAAATGTTTGTGGAGTGTAAATGGAAAGACAGCGGCACCAGTTCACATTTGCATTATTTGCAAAAGAAATTTCCATCGGCTAAATATTTTCAAGTTTCTGCTACTGGTAAAAAACAATTTTTGAGTTTAAAAAAGATCATTCATTTGCCGGCCCTTAATTTTCTGCAGGATTTTGTATAACGACCATGAGCAGCGTGCTCACAACAAAGATCGAAAGTCGAATTAGAGGCAGCCGGTTCGGGGTTTTGCCCGTAGCGGTTTTGAGCGGCAGCTGTGAGCATGGATGCTCTAAACAGCTGCCGCTCACCTCGGAGCAGCCCATGGACGGGCTGCAAGAATGAGCGTAGGGCAATACCCCGAATCGGCTGCCGGGATTACACGACTTTCATATAAACCGGCATGGCCGGTCCATGGTCATCGAACCGGCCACAACGAAGAATGAAACGCCGCCAACGGCAATGCTCTGGCGAGCGTTTCTTATAACGGCCATGCCCTGCGGGCACAACAAAACATGAAAGCTGTTAGCTTTTAGCTGAGTACTGATGGCTGACGGCTGACGGCTTTCATATAAAACCATCTTGTTCCTGATGACCAGCAACCTGGCAATGGCCCAAACAATCATAGGAGAACTAAAATGTTTGAGTTAAACGAATACACCCCGTTTGCCAAAGGTGCAAAAAAGATTTTCAAAAAAATAGATGAGAGCTTACCGGATCTGGGCCAACCAATACAAACCTTTATCGCTGGCGGTGTGGCCGTTCATCTGTGGACTGCCTATCGTGTTTCGATAGATGTGGATACTATGTTTTCCCATAATATTCATATCCCCCAGGATCTCAACGTTTTTTATTTGGATGAAAATCATGAAAGTCAAATCATACAATTTGATTATACCTATTCACCGACTTTTGGACTACTGCATCCTGATTTTAAAGAGAGAACCGTTCCTTTGGCCGAAAAATCTTGTCGGAATATACAACTCAATGTTTTATCCCCGGTTGACTTGGCTATTACAAAACTGTCAAGATTTGCAGAAAAAGACCAGGAGGACATTCAACGTTTAATTAATTTTGATTTGTTGGGTGATCCGGATTCTTTTGAAGAGCTTGTAGAAGACGCTCTAAGCTACTATATTGGGGACGATACAATGATCAAATTTAACATTGATGATGTTTTAACTTGGATGTCAAAAGATGCAACACTTGGACCCCAATAAATTGCAAAACAAATTTGTTCAAGTTGTACAAGCCCATATTTTTGAGGCTCGTAAAGCTGAATGGACGACAGCGGAATTGTTGGTGGCCATGATCAAAGATCAGTGGGTGCCAGACATTTCCGCTTTAGAAAGTCCCATTGAGTATTGCAGGGCAGGGTACTTGTTGACCCTGGCGGCAATGTGGACTCAAGACCCCCAAAGACGAATTCTTTTGACCGCCTCCGAACAATTACGGGAAACAGCGAATAGAATTTCAGAAAAACAGTCTTTTTATCCAGGACAAGGCTCCTCGAGGACCTTTGATGACCTGGCTTCCCATTGGAATCTCAAGCGAGGTTGTCGGCCAACGGATATTCGGAATACTATGGATCAGGTTTTGAGCCACAGGTAAACCGTGACTGCCTTGGGAGTTGGCTTTGGTCGCCCGTTGAGCCAGTTCAGGGAGGGGAGGATGTCCTTTGCCGCCATTAACCCGCTCCTGCAGATCCTTACCGCATTTGAAAAACGGTAATTTTTTAGGTGGCACGATAGTTTCTTTTCCGGTTTTGAACGATCGGGATCTGGCCGGCCAAATCACTGATCTTTATCCCGACATCCGGCTGCTATTCATGTCCGGATATACCGCCAATGTCATTGCCCATCAGGGGATCCTATATGATATTGAATTTTGGAGAAAAGTGTACAATGGAGTTGTTTTAAGCTTTAACCCTTTCATAAGGGATCTTCCAAAAAATAATCCACGCATCTTGCTTGTCTTTTTGCCCGTCTCCTGCGTTGCGCCAATGGAACATAATAAGTTTTATGGCAAGGATCCCCCTATCCCTTTAGGGTAGGGGAAGAATTGCCATCTCCTAAGGCAAAATAATCTGAAAAAAAACCCCGGTAAAAACCGGGGTTTCATCGCTAAACTTTACATTTTAGTCTAAGGTGTTCGTCAGAACGGAATGTCATCCTCAGGGGGTTGACCGCCGCCCTGGCCGGGCATGGCAGGGTTGGGCTGGGACTGGTAGCCCCCTCCCTGGAAATCACCGCCCTGGGGGGGAGGCTCAGGCTGAAAACCACCTCCCTGGTTCTGGTTGCCACCTCCCTGGTTCTGGTTGCCGCCTCCCTGATTCTGATATCCTCCGCCTTGTCCCTGGTAACCACCGCCGCCGCCCTGGCCCTGACCCGGCTTACCGCCGAGGAACTGGACCACATTGGCAATAATGTCGGTGCTGTAATGGGTCTGGCCCTCTTTTTCATAGGAACTTGTCTGGAGTTTTCCCTCGACATAGGCCTGGCTACCCTTGGAAAGGTATCGCTCACAGTTTTCCCCCTGCTTGCCGAAAACCGTGACCCGGTGCCATTCCGTCCGATCCTGCCGCTGGCCCTGTTTGTCCGTCCACTGCTCGCTTGTGGCGATTGCCAGCTTGACAACCGCTGTTCCCTGCTGGGAATACCTGATTTCAGGGTCTCGTCCCAAATTTCCAACAATTATAACCTTATTGATACCAGCCATTGGTAATCTCCTGTTTCTTTCTTCTGTTTCTGTTTGGGGTTAGCAGATTTATCTAAATTAAGGTGGCAAAAGTTTACCTGATTCATGCTTTTCTGTCAAATTGAATAAACCATAACACAATATCGACAAGATGGCAAAAAAACGTTCCTGCTCTGGATAAACCAGATTTCAACCATATTTACAGGTATTTACAGCTTGATTTGCAGCGGAGGAACCCACCAGCCAACGGATTTGGACCGGTATTCTGATCAAACCCCGAATAAAACCCCGGATAAAACTGTGCTTTATTGCATGCACCATTGAGATTTTCAAGCTCCTATTGACAGGAAGATTCTCTTGGCCTAATCTGTAACAGTGGCAGCCTCTCCTGGCCTGGCAAAGAACCGGCATCAGCTGCTGCTGCCTTACAACACCACCAGACAAACACGGTCATGAAACCAAAGGTCTTTCGCATAATTCCGGCCATGCAAAGGAAGGGTCCAACACCGACGGATGTGACCAGGAGCCTCATCAAGCCCAACCATAACAAACAATTAAAACCCGGGTAAGGAGATGTATCATGACGGATAACACACCGAAAATACTGGATGCCCTGGATGCTTTTGAGGATGGTATTTATATTGTCAGCAGGAATTATAGAGTTGAGTACATGAACAAATTCATGAAAGAGCTGTTTGGCGACGGCATCGGCCAGCGATGCCACAAGGTGCTCAACGGATCCGATTCCCCCTGCCACTGGTGCAACAGCGATAAAATTTTTATCAACAATAAGCCCCACCACAGTGAAGTTTATCTTGCATCGGTTGACAAGACATTTTTCCTGTCCGAGCTGCCTGTAACCAACAAGGATAAAACCAGATCCAAACTCTCCATCTACCACGACATCACCCGGAGAAAAGATCAGGAAGCTAAGCTTGAATCCTCCAAAAAGAGTTATCAGCGACTTTTCAACCACGTAGGATGCGGTGTGTTTATCAGCAGCAAACGGGGGCGGTTTCTCGATGTCAACCCGGCTCTTTTGAAAATTCTCGGCTACCATAACAAGGAGGAGTTTCTCTCCCTTGACCTTGCCACCGATGTCTATTTACGGCCGGAGGACCGGCTGAACTATATGAAAATCATCGAAAAAAAAGGGAAGGTTGTTGACTATGAGGTTCAGTGGCGGCGGCGGGACGGTCACATCCTTGACATCCTCTTGACCAGCAATGTCCGGTATGACACCAATGGCGAGGTCCTCGGCTATGAAGGAATCGTCGTGGACCAGACCAGGAGAAAGAAGCAGGAAAACGCCGTCAAAGAGGCCCACGATTTTCTTGACAAGCTGATCTCATGCTCCCCCAATGCCATAATGGCCATGGGCATGGGAGGGGTGATAAAAATCTGGAACAAGGGCGCCGAGGAAATTTTCGGCTACAGTGCCGAAGAAGTGATCGGAAAAATGAAGGTCCAGCAGATTTTTTCCAAAGAGATCAGCGCCAATGTCATGGAATTGATGCGGGATGAAGGGTACGGCGGCAGAGGCCGGCTCACCTCCTATCCATTGAACTATACAAAAGACAACAACGAGGTGGTTGAAGGCAACCTCTCCGCCGGCATTATTTACGACCGGAACGGCCAAGAACTGGCATCGGTTGCCACCTTTCTCGATTTAAAAGAACGGCTCCAGGCGGAAAGGGAGCTCAACGATGCCAGGCAGCATCTCCTTCAGTCGGAAAAACTCGCTGCCATGGGACGACTCACCTCCCAGATCGCCCATGAAATGAACAACCCCCTCTTTGGCATCATGAACACCCTGGAACTGATGAAGACCGAAATTTCCCCCCAGAACAAACGGCGAAAGCTTCTGGACATGTCCCTGTCCGAGATAGAGCGCCTGGCTGACATGCTCAGGAAAATGCTCTCGTTTTCAAAACCTGACCAGGCGGAACGGCTGGAGATAGACATCAACGTGATCATTGACGAATTGATGCTGCTGTACGAAAAAAGGTTCAGGGAGAACGGCATCAAAACGACCCTGACCCTTGCTGAAGATATTGGGATGGTTCTGGCATCCAGGGACCAGCTGCGCCAGGTGTTCATCAACCTCTTTTCCAATGCCATGGATGCCATGCCCGACGGCGGGAGCCTTGACATCGAAACCAAAGCCGACGAAAAAAAACTCTACGTAATTGTCCAGGACAGTGGCACGGGGATCAAACCCGGTCATATTGAAAAGGTGTTTGACTCTTTTTTCACAACCAAGAAAGAGAACGTCCAGGGAGCAGGCCTGGGGCTCTCCGTCTGCTACGGGTTCATCAGGGAGCACGGCGGAAACATCGTTGTTGAATCCCGGGAAGGGGAATGGACCCGGTTTACAATAACCCTTCCCTGGGCCGACACCTGATCCGCCACTTTTCAATCCTGGTTGTTCCCTGCACCCCCGGTTCGCCCCTCACCGGTGGCGGATGCTGCTTTTTCAGACCATTTTTTTATATGAAAGCCGTCAGCCATCAGTACTCAGCTAAAAGCTAACTGCTAACAGCTAACAGCTTTCATGCTTTGTTGTGTCCGCAAGGACATGGGGGTTTTATAAGAAAGTCCGGCCAAACGACTGTTATCGCAGGATTTTCAATCTTCGTTGTGGCCGATTCCATCACCATGGGCCGGCCATGCCGGTTTATATGAAAGTCGTGTTGCACCGGCAGCCGATTCGGCTTGGCTCCGCGTCTACGACCCTACCTTTGTTGTGAGCACGCTTCTCATGATCGTTATTTAAATCGTTATGAAAACGGATCTCGAAACAGGGTAATTCGTCGGAAAACTGGGCCTGCTACTGTTTTCCAAAAAAAACTATAATAACTGACCTGAACGAAGCTGAAACAACAGCAAAAAACAGCAAAATCTTGTTTTAATTGATAAAAACACCACACCCCCGAATGGTGATTATTTAATAAATTTTATTCATTTTTTTCTTGACAAAATGAAATACCTATAATAACTATAATAATCAACCCACACAAATCCCAAAAAAAAGGGGGTACATATGGAAGATACATTGACTGTATTCACAGCCAGCAAGTATTGCAATGTCTCGTCAAAAACCATTATAAACTGGGTGGAAAACGGGCATATCAAAGCATACAAGACCGTTGGCGGCCACAGACGAATCAAGAAAAACGACCTTGAAAGCTTTATGAACAGCCAGGGCATTCCCATCCCCGAAGCAAAAGAGGAGAGCGTCAGAAAGAAAATCCTTGTGGTTGACGACGACATGATCATTGTCGAATCCATTGTCCAGTCCCTGGAAGAAGATGAGTTTGACTACGAGGTGGTCTCCGCCTCGGACGGTTTTGAGGCAGGACTCCAGGTCAACCACTTCCACCCGGACCTTCTGATCCTTGACATCATGATGCCGGACATCAAGGGGTATGAAGTGTGCCGGAAGATCAAGCAGAACGAAAAGACGAAACAGACGAAAATCATCGTTTTGTCCGCCTATCTCGACGACGACAAATTCGCTTTGATGAAAGAGAACGGAGCGGACCTCTGCCTGTCAAAACCCATTCCTCTGAGCCGGCTCAAGGATGAAGTGGCCAGCTTACTCGGATTAAAATAGCAAGGAGGGAGCCATGAATTTAAAAGAATCTTTCGAAAAAAAACGGTTTGTTGTCACCTCTGAAATACAGGTTCCCCTGACCGATGAAGAACCGGGGGGGGAGCAGAGCCTGGACCGTATCAAAGGGCGGGTGGACGGCCTCTCCGTCCAGGAGACCGAGTTTGAAGGGGTTGTGACCGACACCATAAAAACCTGCAGCCTTCTGAAACAGAACAATTTCAACGCCATCTACCAGACCACCACAAGGGACAAGAACCGCTTCCAGCTGCAAAAGGATTTGACCCTGGCCCATGACACCGGTGTGGAGAACCTCCTTGTCTTTACCGAGGATTACAGGATCACCGGGGACACCCTCCAGGAATCGATGTTCTTCCACGTTGATTCAGGAAAAATCGCCTCGGTTCTGGACCTTCTGAAAAAAGGAGAGACCGTTGAGGGAGAATCCCTGGACAAACAAATCGAGTTCGTACTGGGTTCCGGCATAGAGACCCCCTGGGGAAGAACCATGCCCAAACGGGGCATGGAAGAGATGGAGGACATGCTCAATGTGGGGGCAGGCTACTTTCTGACAACCCCGATTTTTGATGTGGAGCAGTTTGCAAAATTCATGAAGCAGGTGGATCCGTTCAAGGTGCCGGTGATTGCCGAGGTGATGATTTTGAGAACGGCAGGCATGGGAAAATTCCTCAACCGCCACTTTAAATCCGGTCTGGTACCGGACTGGGTGATCCAGAAGCTGATGAAGGCCCCGGACAAGCAGCGGGCCAGCATGGAGCTCTTTGCCGACACCGTCAACAGCCTCAAGGACATCTGCCAGGGGATCCATATCATCACCATCGGCGGGGTGGACAATCTGGTGCCCTACCTCAATGCGGCAAAACTGCGATGATCACCAACACCGGGAGTCGAAGTCTTGTGTCGTAAAACAACGGCGCTAAAAAACTGCCGATTTCAAAACACCCTTTAAAAGGAGAGTGGTAAAATGGCAGAGGCAACGAAGATTGACGAACTTGACAACAGGTTAAAGCAGGAGATCCTCGAGGTTCTTCCCGAAGGAAATTTTGATCTCTGTTTCACCTGCGGCACCTGTACGGGCGGATGTCCCGCCTCGGAGCAGTTTGACATGGACCCAAGAAAACTGATCCGGATGCTCAATCTGGGGCTGGACGAGCAGGTCAGGCAGACTCCCTGGATCTGGGTCTGCAGCATGTGCGCACGGTGCGTGTTTGCCTGCCCCATGAACGTGGACATTCCCAAACTGGTCTACAACCTGCGGAAAAGCGTACCCAGGGAACAGCGGCCCAAGGGGATCATGGGCTCCTGCGACCAGCACATCCGGTCGGGCAATGCCATGGGGGTTCCCAAGGATGATTTTGTCTTCACCGTGACCGATGTTGCCGAGGAGATCGCAGAGGAAGACCCCCTTTTCAAGGACCTAACCGTCACCGTGGACAGGAAAGGCGCCAATATGGTTCTCAACCAGAACTCCAGGGAACCGGTCACCGAGCCCGATGAGCTTGGTCCTTTGTGGAAGATTCTCCACACTGTGAAAGCCGACTGGACCTACCCCTCCATCATGTGGGCAGGGGAAAACTACTGCATGTTTCTCGCCGATGACGAAGGGTGGAGATACATCATCGAAGAATTCACCTATCACATTGACAACAACATCAAGGCCCCCCTGGTGGTCAACACCGAGTGAGGCCACTCCTATTATGCAATCCTGGAAGGGTTGCGAAAATTCAATATCCCCCACAAGTTCCAGCTGATTACCATCATCGAGCTTTACGCCCAGTGGATCAGAGAGGGGAAACTAAAGGTGAATTCCGACTGGAACCGGGATTTGAAGGTGAAATTCACCGTCCAGGACCCGTGCAACATTGCCCGGAAAATCGGATCCAACAGGATTGTCGATGACCTGAGGTTTGTGGTCAAGCGTGTTGCCGGCGAAGAGAACTTCATCGAAAGCGTTCCCAGCCGGGAGAACAACTTCTGCTGCGGCGGGGGCGGAGGCGCCTTGCAGGCGGGATTTACCGACCAGAGGCAGGCCTACGGCCGGACAAAATTCAACCAGATTGCCGCAACAGGGGCCGACTATGTGATCGCCCCCTGCCACAACTGCCACAGCCAGATCGAAGACATCGGCCGCCTTTACGGCGGAAGCTACCATGTGGTGCATCTCTGGACGATCATCTGCCTTGCCATGGGAGTGCTGGGCGAAAACGAAAGGAGCTATCTTGGCCCCGACCTTGCCGAGGCAGGGTTAAACCGGGACAAATTGTGATCAAGCCCAAGGAGGTATTCAAATGGCCAACAACGGCAGAGGGTCGGTAATGGTAATCGGCGCCGGCATTGCAGGCATCCAGGCGGCTCTGGACCTGGCGGATTCGGGATATTTCGTCTACCTTGCCGATAAAAACACAGCCATTGGCGGAGCAATGGCCCAGCTTGACAAGACCTTCCCCACCAATGACTGCTCCATGTGCATCATCTCGCCCAAGCTCGTCGAAGCGGGCAGGCACCTGAACATCGAGCTTATCACCATGGCCGAACTTGACGGGGTAGCGGGCAGGGAAGGCGACTTTACCGTAACAATCAAAGAACACCCCCGGTTCATAGACCTTGAAAAATGCACGGCCTGCGGCGAATGCGCCAAGGTCTGTCCGGTGGAGCTGTCAAGCCAGTTCGACGAAAACCTTGCAACCAGGAAGGCGGCCTTCAAGCTCTATCCCCAGGCCATGCCCTCGGGGTATGTCCTGGAGAAAAGAGATTGGGCCCCCTGCCGCAGGGCCTGCCCCGCCGGGCTCAATGTCCAGGGATACGTGCAGATGGTCAAGGAGGGAAAATACCGGGAGGCACTGGAGATCATCATGGAGCAGCTCCCCCTGCCCGGGGTTCTGGGCAGGATCTGCCCCCACTCCTGCGAAGAGGCCTGCCAGCGGTGCCTGGTGGATGAACCCGTTGCCATCCGGGATCTGAAGCGCCTGGCCGCCGACCGGTTTGACCCGGCAGAAGTGGAGATTGCCTGCGCAGCAAAAACGGGAAAAAAGGTCGCCATTGTCGGCTCCGGGCCCGCCGGTCTTTCCGCCGGGTACCACCTTGCCAGAAGCGGGGTGGAGGCCACCATCTTCGAGGCCCTCCCCCTTGCCGGGGGCATGCTCAGGGTAGGCATCCCCGACCACCGCCTGCCAGGGGATGTGCTGGAGAGGGAGATCGCCCTGGTCACCGCCCTGGGGGTTGAAATCCGGTGCAACACCCGCCTTGGAAGGGATTTTTCCCTGGAGAGCCTGGAAGAGGACGGCTTTGATGCGATCTTCCTCGCCCTGGGCGCCCACAAGGGGATCGCCCCGGGCCTTCCCGGTGAAGAGCTTGACAATGTCTGCCAGGGGGTGGATTTCCTCCGGGAGCTGAACCTGACGGGAACGGTGAAGAGCGGCCGGCAAGTGGTGATTATCGGCGGCGGCAACGTGGCCATTGACGTGGCAAGGGCCGCCCTTCGCCTGGGGACCCAAGAAGTGACCATCCTCTACCGCCGGACCCGAACAGAGATGCCGGCCTGGGAAGAGGAGATCACGGCGGCCGAAGGGGAAGGGGCCAAGATCGTCTACCTTGCCTCGCCAACGGCCGTTGTCGGCGAAGAGAACAAAGTCAAGGCCCTCCAGGTGATCCGGATGGAACTCGGCGAACCGGACCAATCCGGCAGGAGGCGGCCCGTTCCCCTGCCCGGCACGGAATACGAGCTGGCCTGTGACCAGGTTGTTCTGGCCATCGGCCAGCGGCCGGACATATCCGGTGTGAAAGACTCCCAAGAGGTTGCAACCAGCCGCTGGGACACCCTCGAGGCAGACCCGGTCACCCTTGCCACGGGCCGCAAAGGGGTCTTTGCCGGTGGGGACGCCATGACCGGCCCGGCCACTGCCATCGAGGCCGTTGCCGCCGGCATGGCTGCCGCCCGCTCCATCTGCCGTTACCTTGAAGGCGAAAGCATGCCGGCCGGCCGGCACCAGGCCGGAAAAGAGGAGAGGGAAGAAAAAAGTCCCGATATCAGGCCGGTTCCACCTGACACACCGGTGATTCCCCGGTACAAACCACAACAGCTTGCCTTTGCAAAACGAGCAGGAAACTTTGACGAGGTGGACCTGGGGTACGGTGACGCGGAGGGAAGAAAAGAGGCAGAACGCTGCCTGAACTGCGGGTACTGCTCGGAATGCATGCAGTGCGTCAAGGCGTGCCTTGCCAATGCCGTGGACCACACCATGGCAGAACAGACAAAAGAGCTCCATGTGGGGGCCGTTATCCTCTCCCCGGGGTTTACCCCCTTTGACCCCTCTGACATGACCTCTTACTGCTACGGCCACAGCCCCAACGTCATGACCAGCCTGGAATTTGAGAGAATCCTCTCCGCCTCGGGACCCTTTGCCGGTCACCTGGTCCGGCCGTCGGACCGTCGTCAGCCGAAAAAGATCGCCTGGCTCCAGTGCGTAGGCTCCAGGGACATCAACAGGGGGGACCACGCCTACTGCTCCAGTGTCTGCTGCATGTATGCCAACAAACAGGCCATTATCGCCAAGGAGCACAGTCCCGACGGGCTGGATACTGCGATCTTCTTCATGGACATGCGAACCCACGGCAAGGAGTTTGACAAATACCAGATGCGGGCCGAAGATGACAGCGGGGTGCGGTTCATCCGGTCGAGGATCCACTCGGTGTTTCCCGAACCCGGCGACCGCTACAGGCTTGTCTATGCCAGTGAAGGGGGCAGCACCGCAGAGGAGGTCTTCGACATGGTGGTGCTCTCCATCGGACTGGCTCCCAACCGGGATGCAAAAGCCCTTGCCGAAAAAACAGGCATCCGCCTGAACAGCCACGGATTTGCCGAAACGGACAACCTCTCGCCGGTGAGCACCAGCCGCAAGGGGATTTACGTGTGCGGAGCCTTTCAGGAACCCAAGGACATTCCCTCGTCGGTGATGGAGGCGTCGGCAGCGGCGGCAGAGGCCTCAGCAGCCCTCAAGGAGCACCGGTGGCAGGAGACCAGAGTCCGGCAATTGCCCGAGGAAACCGATGTTAGCGGGCAGACGCCCCGCATCGGGGTCTTTGTCTGCAACTGCGGAATCAACATCGGCGGCATTGCCGATGTACCGGCGGTGAGAGCGTATGCGGCCACCCTCCCCTTTGTTGTCCATGTCGAGGAGAATCTGTTCACCTGCTCCCAGGACACCCAGGAAAAAATGAAAGAGGTGATCCGGGAGCAGAATCTCAACAGAGTGGTGGTTGCCTCCTGCTCCCCCCGCACCCACGAACCCCTCTTCCAGGAGACCATCAGGGATGCCGGTCTCAACAAGTACCTTTTTGAGATGGCCAATATCAGGGACCAGAACACCTGGGTGCACATGAATCAGCCGGAAAAGGCAACGAAAAAAGCCAGGGATCTGGTGCGCATGGCCGTGGCCAAGGCGGCCTTTATAGCGCCTTTGCACCAGGTGAGCCTGGAGATCAAAAAAGAGCTTCTCGTTGTGGGCGGTGGTGCGGCGGGCATGGAAGCGGCCCTGAATGCCGCCGACCAGGGAGTTCATGTCCACCTGGTGGAAAAATCCCCTCTCCTTGGCGGGGTTGCCGTAAAACTCAACACCACCTGGAAGGGAGAGGATATCCGCCGCTACCTGGACGCTCTTGTTGAAAAACTATCCAACCATCCCCTGGTGACGGTTCACCTTAACACCACGGTAACGGCGTTTACCGGCGCCATGGGTAACTTTGCCACAACGGTGAAAAACCACAGCGACAACAGCCCCACCACCATCGACCACGGGGCGGCAATCATCGCCACCGGCGGCAGGGAGTACAAGCCCGACGAGTACCTGTACAAAGACCACCCCGATGTTTTGACCCACCTGGAGATGGACGAAGCCTTGAGAACAGGGGACAATCGCATCGACAACGCAGGGGCCGTTGTGTTCATCCAGTGCGTGGGATCACGGAACAGGGAGAACCCCTATTGCAGCAAGGTGTGCTGCACCCACAGCCTGAAAAGCGCCATTGCGGTAAAGCAGATGGACAGGCGAAAAAGGGTGTACATCATCTACCGGGACCTTCGCTCCTACGGATTCAGGGAGGCCCTCTACCAGGAGGCAAGAAAACTCGGCATCCTCTTCATCCGGTACGACCTTGAAAAAAAACCGGTCTTACAAAAAACTGCCGAAAACCAGCTGGAACTTTTTGTGGTGGACCATGTGCTCCGGGTTCCGATAACGATCCATCCCGACCTTGTGGTGCTGGCATCGGCGATCATTCCCCAGGCCAACAAAGAACTGTTTGAGATCTTCAAGGTGCCCACCAACAGTGAAGGTTTCCTGGTGGAGGCCCACGCAAAACTGCGGCCGGTGGATCTTGCCTCCAGCGGCATCTTTGTTGCCGGCCTGGCCCACTACCCCAAACCCCTGGAGGAGAGCATCGCCCAGGCAAGGGCCAGCGTTGCCAGGGCCATGGCCATCCTCTCCCGGGACACCCTGATGGTGGGCGGGGTGGTGGCCGAGGTGACCCCGGAAAAATGCGCGGTTTGCCTCACCTGTGTCCGCACCTGTCCCTATGAGATCCCGGAGATACACAACGACGGGTATGCAGAGATCGACCCGGCAAGGTGCCACGGCTGCGGCGCCTGTGTGGCGGAATGCCCGGGAAGGGCGATCCAGCTGAACCACTTTACCGACCAGCAGCTCCTTGCAAAGAGCCGGGCCCTTTTTGAAGAGGCGTAAAACAACGACTTTCATATAAAAAAAAACAAACGGAGGTGAATCATGACCGGGGAATTTGAACCGAGGATCATCGCATTCTGCTGCCAGTACTGAGCCTATGCCGCAGGGGACCTGGCAGGTTCCATGAGGCTGTCCTATCCGGCTGACATCAAGATCATCCAGCTGCCCTGCACGGGCAGGGTGGACATCCTTCACCTGCTCAACGCCATAGAGCAGGGGGCAGACGGTGTCTATGTGGCCGGATGCCTTGAAGGGGAGTGCCACTTTATCGAGGGGAACCTCAAGGCCGCAAAAAAGGTGAAGCGGGTAAAGAAAATCTTAATGGAAGCAGGGGTTGAGCCGGAGCGGGTGGCAATGTTCAACCTCTCCTCCGCCCAGGGGGCCAGGTTTGCCGAGATTGCCCGGGAAATGACCGACAGGATACGGGCACTGGGCCCCACTCCGGTACAGCACAACCATGCAGCGTAACAAAACCAAAACAGAGAGGTGAACCATGATAGTCGCAGATCAGAAACCCCTGGAAGAGATACTGGCCATGGTAGCGCACAAGAAAAAAATCCTCATTTTGGGGTGCAAAGGGTGCGTTACCGTGTGCAATGTGGGGGGATTAAAGGAGGCCGAGATACTGGCAG
>JAWOGI010000292.1:0-8980 GCA_046496975.1 Desulfobacteraceae bacterium
CGACAGTGACCTTACCGACGAAACCATCAGAGAGAGCCTCCAGGGCAACCTCTGCCGGTGCACCGGGTATATCAATATTGTCAAGGCGGTGAAAAAGGCCAAAGAGAACAAGGATGCAGGAGATTGGTGGTAACATCCACTTTCAGGCCTTGATCATTGCTTCGCCCACCTCGAAGGACAAGTATATGATCAAGCCTCCCTTTTACATGATTTAGGAAAGGTGTAAACTATGAAAAATTTTATAGGCTCCAGGTCTCTGCCGGACATGGTATATCATGCCCCTGAAAGCGTTGAAAAACTCTTTTCGCTTTTATCGGATGCTGCCAGGCCCTTCAGAATCGTTGCCGGATGCACGGATTTCATTCCGGCGGTGAGGACCGGACGATGGTCATTTGACGACGATGTGACGATTATCGACATCAAAAAGATCAAGGCACTCAATTACATTGAACACCAGGGGGGAATGGTGCACATCGGCGCCTGTACCCGCCTGACACAGCTCCTCGAATCCCCTGAAATCCAGGAAAAGGCGCCGGTGCTTGCCCGGGCCGCCACCACCATGGGGTCCTGGCAGGTGAGAAACACGGCCACCATCGGCGGTAATATCTGCATGTCGTCACCGGCGGGGGATACCATCCCGGCGCTTCTCGTGCTGGATGCCCGGGTTACCCTGGCCGGCCCCGACGGAGAAGAAGAGATGCCGCTGACGGAGTTCCTCACAGGTCCCGGTCAAAATGCCATGGCCGACAACCAGGTGATGACCCGGATTTCGTTTCCCGCCATGGAAAAAAACGAAACGGCCTGTTTTAAAAAAATCGGCAACAGAACAGCGGTTATCATCTCCATTGTTTCAACGGCTGTACGCATAACCCTGGAAAACGGGGTGTGCCGGAACGTAAAAATCGCCATGGGCTCGGTGGCCCCCACCCCCATACGGATTGACAAAGCCGAAGCCTTCCTGGAAGGCAGGCGCCTCGACCAGAAGGCGATCCACCGGTGTGGGGCCCTGGTGTCAGAGGAGATCTCCCCCATCACCGATCTGAGGGCCAGCGGAGATTACCGCAGGGACGTTGCCGCCACCCTTGTCAAAAGAGCCATTGCTGAATGCACGGAGGAAAACTTATGAAACTTGACATCACCTGTCTGTCCCAGGCGGAAATCCAGACCATCCACGAGAGCGCGCTAAAGATCCTCAGCGACATCGGCATGCTGTTTCCCGCCAAGGAAGCGCTGTCGGTTTTTGAAAACGCCGGGGCCGACATCGACAACAATACCGTGCGGATCAGTGAATCCCTTGTCAACCAGGCTTTGAAAACCATCCGGACACGCAAAGAGGTTACCCTTTTCGGCCTTGACCCTGAAAAGGACATCTGTTTTGACTCCCATGACCCCGGTCTCTCCTGCATGACCATGGCAACCAGCGTGATCGATCCCCATTCAGGTGAAAAACGGCCTGCCACGGACAGGGATCTTGCCCGACTGGTTTCCATGGCAGACCGGCTGGACCACATCAGGGTCAACGGCGGACCTGTCACCCCCCAGGATGTGGATCACCGTGTGTGCGACTGGTACACATGGGCCACCTGCCTTAAAAACACCACAAAGCATATCACCGGGGGTGTGCTGGGGTACGACGGGGTCAAGGATGCCATCGAAATGGGCGCCATTGCCGCCGGCGGCAGGGAAACGTTCTTAAAGCGGCCCCACATCTCCGGCTGGGTGCTGACCCTGCCTCCCCTGGGCATGGATACAGAATCCCTTGAAGCGATGATGGAGATGAACCGGCACAACATCCCCATCATGCTCAGCTCCGGTCCCATCCTGGGCAACACCTCTCCCATCACCATCCCGGGTACCCTTGCCCAGGCCCATGCGGAGATACTGGCCTGCATCACCCTCTCCCAGCTGATCAACCCCGGTGCCCCCCTGGTGTACACCAGCTTTGCCCGGGGCATGAACATGAAGACCTCCAACATCTCCATGGCAGGTCCCGAATTTGCCGTGATGAAGGTGGCCATGGCAGAAATGGGCCTCTGGCTGGACCTTCCCGTTCGAATGCCGTCTATGCTCAGGGACTCCAAGGTGCTGGACGCCCAGGCCGGCTTTGAAACCGGCATGGTGGGCACCCTGACATCGCTGAAAGCCGATATCATGGACGCCATGCAGCTGGACACGGACATGGTGGTGGACTATCCGGACATGGTCTTCTGCAACGACTGCATGGCCTTTATCCGCCACGCCGCCAGAAAGCTGGAAACCGACGACGACGCCATGGCCTTTGAGGTGATGAAACAGGTGGGCCCGGGAGGCAACTTCCTGGGCAACTCCCACACCTTCAAGCGATTCAAGACCGAACTTTGGCACTCGGATCTCTTTGACCACGACAACTGGCAGGCCTGGGAGAGCAAAGGGTCAAAGACCATTCGGGACAAAGCTTTGGAAAAGGCCGTCACCATGGTTGACGAAACACTGCCGTCCATCCTCTCCCCGGACCAGGAGTCCGCCATCGACAAGGTGGTCAAAAGGGCAGAAGACCGGGCGTCGAAGTAATAACCGTGAAAGCCATCAGCTGTCAGTCGTCAGTAAGCAGCAGGTATCTATTGAAGCTGATTACTGAAGGCTGATATTTTTCTTATAAACCCCCATGTCTTTGCGGGCACAACAAAGCATGAAAGCTGTTAGCTTTTAGCTGAGTACTGATGGCTGACGGCTGACGGCTTTCATATAAAAACACCCATGACAAAAAAGGAGTTGAATATAATGACAGAGTTGTCCGAAATTTCAGATGCACTGACCACCGGTGACATGGAAAAAGTGTCATCGCTTGTGCAGAAGGCTGTGGACAAGGGAATCGGTGCCGATGCCATTCTCAATGAGGGCCTTATAAAAGGCATGGATATTGTCGGAGAACGGATGCAGAGCGGGGAGATGTTTATTCCGGAGGTCCTGATGTCTGCCCGATGCATGGGCGATGCGGTTGAACTGCTAAAACCCCTCCTCTCCGACGAAGAGGGCAAGACCTCTTCCCGCATGGTCATCGGAACGGTCAAGGGGGACCTCCACGATATCGGCAAAAACCTGGTCACCATGATGGTGGAGAGCACCGGTTTTGAAGTTGTTGATCTCGGGGTGGATGTTCCTCCGGAAACCTTTGTGGAGGCGATCAGGCAACATGACCCCCAGATTGTCGCCCTGTCTGCCCTGCTGACCACCACCATGCCCATGATGCAGAAAACCATTGATGTTCTGGTTGACAGCGGTCTTCGTGATAAAATAAAGATCATTGTGGGCGGCGCCCCCGTGACCCGGGAGTTTGCCGACACCATCGGGGCCGACGGGTACGCATCCGATGCCGGCGGCGCCAGCAAACTGGCCAAATCCCTCTGCGTGGCCAACTGATCCAGCTTCTGCCCGACTACCTCCACGACCCGGTTTTTGCCGGCCGGGTCACTTTTCCGATTTCCCCTTCCCCGGTTGGGTCCCCCCAGTGGACTCTGTTTTCTGTTTTTCAATCCTCTCTTTGAGATCCGACGGAGCCATAAACACAAAGGCCCGGCCATCCTTTAATTTTTTTAAGAATGAAAAGTCTTCTGACATCTGCATCAGGTCTTTTCTTGCCGTTTCATAAGCAATCCCATGGGAATTTTGATGCTTATTTATGGTATAAATATGATTAGGATGGGACAAAGCATGCTTCAGTACAGCTGTTTGCCGTATATTCAATTTCTTTCTCAATTTTTTTGTTCCGCTCAACAAAATCTCGGCAGACTTGATTTCCTGCATCTTTTCCTGCAAATAATCATGAAGTTCAGAGATGGCTTTGTTGATAGACTCTAATTGATGCACGATGAAATAGGTAAGATCATTGTCATCTGTTTCTGTATATAAAAAAGCTTTTCCGTATTGAACAGGAGCCCTTTTTATAATTTGAGAAATTGAAATAAATTCAGCCAGCCAATATCCTTCATGGATCATCGCCCAATAAAAAAGCGCCCGGGAAGTTCGTCCGTTTCCATCAACAAAAGGATGCTCATATGCCAGCAGGAAGTGCAAAATAACTGCCTTAAGAACGGGATGGACAAAACCACCGCTTGCTGGACCGTTATTGGCAAAATCACAAATTTCTTTTATTCGATCCTCAAGCCCCTTTGCATCCGGTGGTGTGTGTAAGATATTAACGCCTGTTTCATCAACCACATGGATATCTTTATCTTTTTCGGTTCTGAAAACTCCGGCTTTATTTTCATCCTCCAGGGTTTTTTCAGTAAGAATTTTATGCAGTTCAAGGATTATTCCCGGTGTCAATCTTTCATTTTTGAAATCCAGGATAAATTGCATGGCATGGTAATTATTGAAAATCATCTGCTCACTTTTATCTTTTGGGTCCCTGCCCTGGCGTATCATCTCCTTGGCCACTTTGCGGGTAGTGGTGGCTCCCTCAATTTGACTTGAACTGATCGCCTCACGAATCAGAGATCTTATGACATACGTTTTTCGCATACTGCTGTTTGCTGCAGGCACACTTGATTCAATCGCTCCGGCCGCATTTTTGTCAAACCAATGCAATGACTCCTGAATTTCATCTGTTAAATAGAAAACAAATTTGTTTCCATTCTTCCCTTTAAAATCAAGAATTTTGAAATTAAAAGATCTGTTCAATTTCATCCCGGCCCACCATTGTTCCGGTGTAAAATCCTCTGGAGGCTCTAAATGCCTGAGCTTGTCCCAATGCAGGTAACGTCCCTTAGAATCAGTAGGACCAATCTTTTTAAACCGGTTAAAAAAAAACGGCCCATTACTGTCAATTATTTTCATGTAATCTGGTGGCTTGATTGGTATTTTCATACTGTAAAATCCTTTAAGGGATCTGGAAGAAAATAATAAGGGTGGCCGATGTTATGATCAAGCCCGAACTTGTAACGTCAATACCATTTTTCTAAAATTAGTATTTTATCAATTAATCCATGAAGCATCAAGGATAAACACTATAATTCAAATTATTAATATCAATGACATTGTCAGTGCCATGGAACGAAGAGATCACGAACCAACGGATCCGGGCGAAATTCTAATCAGGCCCTTGTCCCGGCCATCCCGAAACAGCAAACCCGAAGGGCCGCAAACATCTCCTCCTCCTGGGATCTTTTCATGGTGGTGGAATCCACCCTGGTGGTGCAGCAGCCGGCAAGACCTTGAAAAAACCGTGTGGCAGTGCTACAGTATCAATAATGTTCAACGGCTTGTGGACCTTGTCGCTTGCCCGGACAATGCCATAGTGCAGGTCTGATCCCAAAAGAACACATCCTTACCCTTGATTTTGGAGGCCCCATGGCTGAAAGAAAATTGTCCTGGAAAAACAGCAGCATCTCATTGAAATTCGCCGTCACCTTTGGTGCTGCCATACTGATCTTCATCACGGTGATTTTCATGTATAAATTCTCCGCCGACATTACCAAAGAGAGCTACCAGGATCTCATCGAACGGCATTTGAAGATCTCCGATCTCTCGTCCCGGGTCTCCCTGCACCTTGCCCTGTGCCGGAACAGTGAACAGGCCTTTTCGAAAAATAAAGAATTGAGCCGGGTGGAAACCTTTGACAAAAACGTCGATCTTCTCCAACAGACGGCCCAAAGGATAGCCCGCCTTGCCGGCGATGAAATGAGAGCCATCGCCCTGCCCGCCAAAAAGATCCAAGATCTTTCCACAGATTACAAAACCCTCTTTTCCCGGGTGGTGACTTCCTACAAGACCATGGGCCTTGACCGGACCGAGGGGTTAAGGAACAAATTCGGTGTGGCAGCGACCACCCTGGAAGAGAGGGCCAGCCGGTTTGCCATGACCTCGTTTTTCTTTTCCGTTCTTGATCTTCTGGAGAGTGCCGACCTTTACTTCGCCATGGACAGCCGGGAACACCTGGAACGGGTCAAAAAAGCCATTGCCAAAGCAGAACAGGCCTTTTCCGCCGGCAGAATGGCCGATGATACCCGGCAGGCCATCGGGTTTCGCCTGGAAGAGTACCTGAAATGGCTGAAAGAGGCGTTCAAGGCAGACCCTTCCATGCGGGCCATCATCAGGGATCAGATCGACAGCTACAGGAAAAACCTCCTCCAGGAGATCAAGATGTTTTATGTGCCCCAGGCCCAGGTGGGAGTTCTGGAAGTGAGACGGGCCGAAAAACGATACCTCATCACCCATGACAGGGTGCTTGCCGACGAAACAAGGGCCAGGCTGGTTGCCCTTGTCACAATCTTTGAGGAGTCGGCCCTTCCTTCCCAGAGAAAAGACGAGGTGCTGGGGGTCATCAAGACTTACAGGGAGGCCTTTGACGCCTTTGTCCGGGAGAACGGCCGGATCGGGCAGCTGGAAGAAAAGATGCAGGCCATCGTGAAAACCATAGAGCCTGTTGTGGTGGATATCGCTGTCAAATCCGGGAACATGGCCGAAAAAAGAATCAAGGAAGCTGAAGAGAAAATAAAAACCATCAACACGGCCGCTGCCGTGATTGCCCTGGTGGTTGTCACGGTGATCTCTCTTTTTGTCTTTTTCATTGTCCGGTCCATTACAACCCCCCTGGCGGCCAGCTCAGACCTTGCCGGCAGAATGGCCGGCAAAGACCTCACCGGCAGCATCGATCTGGACCGGGAAGATGAAATCGGAATCCTTGCCGCGGCCTTGAACAACATGATCACCAGCCTCAGAGAGATCGTGGGAAGCATTGTCTCCGACACAAAACAGCTTGGCAGTGCCTCAAAGGAGTTGACCGAGATCTCCTCGGCCATGAGCCAGGGCACCAAAATGGCCACCCGTACCACAGGCGAGCTGGCAGAGGCTTCCAGCACCATGAGCTCGAACATGAACTCCGTTGCCGCAGCATCGGAACAGGCCTCCACAAACCTCAACATGGTGGCATCCTCCGTTGAAGAGATGGAGACAACCATCCAGGAGATTTCAAAGAGCTCTTCAAAGGCCAGGGATATTGTGGGAAAGGGGGTTGACCAGGGCCGTTCCGCCTCTGAAAAAATCGATGAGCTTGGCAGTTCCGCCCGAAAGATAGGTGTTGTTGTGGAAACAATTACCGACATCTCCGCCCAGACCAACCTGCTGGCATTGAACGCCACCATTGAAGCGGCAAGGGCAGGAAAGGCGGGCAGGGGGTTCGGAGTGGTTGCCGATGAGATCAAGCACCTGGCAAACCAGACGGCAAAGGCCACCGACGACATCAAGGAGAAGATCGGCGGCATCCAGGAGGCCTCCCTGAAAACCTCCGGCGAGCTCAAGGAGATCATCGCAATCATCAATGAGATGAACGAGATCGTTTTGTTCGTGGCCTCGTCCGTGGAAGAGCAGTCCACCGCCACCCGAGAGATTGTGGAGAACCTCAGCCAGGCCTCCGGCGGAATCGATGATGTAAACCGCAACATCAGTGACACTGCCCGGGCAACAGGAAAGTTTTCCAGTGATGTAGGGGAGGTGAGCAAGGTGACAAAAGAGCTTGCCGGCAAGGCGCGAAAGGTCGACGAGAGTGCCGACAGCCTCGCCCGCATCGGCAGGCGGCTCCATTCCGTTGTCGAAGGGTTCAAGCTTTAGTTTCTTATCTCTAATTTTTGTGTTTTTTTGGCAAGAGACTCAGAAATCCTCTTTGGTTCCGGCTCGTCCAGGTCAGGGTCTTTCTGTTCGCTCATATTCTGACCAAGCCCGGTGACGGCTTTCCCAATGAATTAAATCGGCCCGGGGCTAAAATTTTCTGATGAGCACAACCCCGGCCGTGATCAGGCAGATGCCCGCGGCACGCTGCCAGGTAAACTGCTGCACCGGCACCCCGAGGAGGCCGAAATGGTCCAGGAAGACGGCCATGATCAGCTGGCCGGCCACCACAAGGCTGAAGGTCAGGGTGGCCCCGAGCCTGGGGGCCAGAACGATGACAGAGGTAACATAAAAGGCCCCCAGGGAGCCGGCCAGCCATACAGTCCAGTGGACGTCTGCGGCATGGCGGATGGCACCGAAATGGACCCGGGTGGCCACGGTGTAGCAGAAAAGGACCAGGGAACCCACCACAAAGGAGATCAGGGCCGCATAAAAGGGATCGCCAATGGCCCGCCCCATTTTTCCGTTGAGCCCCGCCTGGATGGGGGCAAGCATGCCGGCAAACAGGGCGACCAGCAAGAGTAAGAATTTTGTCAATGTGCTTTGCTCCTGATCTGACGTAAAACAATCAGAATCACTATGAATGAGGTTGAATAGGTGTCCGGTGGCGCAACGCGGAGAAAAGGGCTTAAAAGAGAAGACATATGGACGGTTTTCTTCTGATTGGAAGCCTTAGGGTGTTGAAATTATCTTGACATTGACCTTACGGTTTCTCGGCCCGTCAAAATCGCAGAAATAAATGCCCTGCCAGGTGCCAAGGACCATGGCGCCCTTCTCCAAAGGGATCAGCTCGGACGGGCCGAACAGGCTGGTCTTGATATGGGCCGCGGAATTGCCCTCCATGTGTTTGTAATTGTCATCCCAGGGAACCATGCGGTTGATGGTGTTTAAAATGTCCGTTTCAACGGAGGGGTCGGCATTTTCATTGATGGTGACCGCCGCTGTGGTGTGCATGGAATAGACATGGACAAGTCCGTTCTCGATTCCAGAGGTTTTGACCGCCTTGTCAACCTGGGAGGTGATATCGATCATCTGGGTCTTTGCACTGGTTTTAACGGAAATTAACATATTTCCTCCTGACCTGTATGGTTTACAAAGATTTCCTTAAAATGGCAGCAGGGGGAGTTATCCCCTTGTGATGAGTAACAGATATCGGCAGAAAATTCAATATCGGTGTTGACTCCGCGTCTACGACCCTATCTTTTTTGTGAGCATACTGCTCATGGGGGTTTATATGAAAGTCGTGTAATCCCGGCAACCGATTCGGGGTATTGCCCTACGCTCATTCTCACAGCCCGTCCATGGGCTGCTCCGAGGTGAGCGGCAGCTGTTTAGA
>JAWOGI010000009.1:0-16851 GCA_046496975.1 Desulfobacteraceae bacterium
GGATTACTCTTTGTTAGGCGTGAATTATCTCCATCCCCACCTGTTGAAAAATAATTTATGGCAACCGGCAGGGATCATAAAAATCTTTTATCATAAAGGGAATCCGGTAGCAGTGCTGGTAAAACGAATGGATAAATCTGATTTTTTTGGGATTTCTGAAATAAAAAATGGAAATTTGTCCGAAGGAACAGAGTTGCTTGAATCGGCATTAAAAAAGGAACCGAATAATGTATGGTTATATGTATATTTGGCGAGAGCAAAAAAAGGGGACATATGCGACAGCAATGCCCTTGAAAGGGTGTTTGACCGCTACGGCATCGACACGGTGTGCCATTTTGCAGCAGAATCCCATGTGGACCGATCCATATCCTCCCCCGAGGTGTTCATTGATACCAATGTCAAGGGTACCTTCAACCTGCTGGAGACGGCCAGGTCGCGGATCTCCTCCTTTGGTCGGTTCCACCATGTCAGTACCGATGAGGTGTACGGAACCCTCGGGAAAACAGGGTTTTTCACGGAAACGACTCCCTACGCCCCCAACAGCCCCTATTCGGCATCCAAGGCCGCATCGGATCATCTGGTAAGGGCCTACCACGAAACCTACGGCCTGGATGTGACCATCTCCAACTGCTCCAACAACTACGGACCGTTTCAGTTCCCGGAAAAGCTCATTCCCCTGATGGTTCTCAACGCCCTTGACGGCAAGCCCCTTCCCGTTTACGGAGACGGAAAGAACATCCGGGACTGGCTCTACGTCCGGGATCACTGCCGGGCTGTCTGGCTGATCATGGAAAGGGGAACTGCCGGCAGGACGTACAATGTGGGAGGCGGGTGCGAGCTTGAAAACCGCTCCATCGTGGAAAAGATCTGCACAATCATGGACCGGACCGGGAAAGTGCCGGCGGATCTCTCTTCAACAAGAAAGCTGATCTCCTTTGTAAAAGACAGGCCCGGCCACGACTTCAGGTATGCCATTGACTGCTCCAGACTCAGGCAGGAGCTGGGGTTTGAGCCGGAAGAGTCCTTTGAGTCCGGACTTGAAAAGACCGTTGCCTGGTATCTTGACAATATGCAGTGGGTAGAGCGCATCAAGTCCGGCGACTACCTGAAGTGGATCGAAACCCACTATAATCAATAAAAAATCGGAAAGCGAGTGTTCATATGAAAGGGATTATTCTGGCCGGGGGATCCGGCACAAGACTCTACCCCATTACAAGGGCGGTGAGCAAGCAGCTGGTTCCCGTGTACGACAAGCCCATGATCTATTACCCCCTGTCCGTTCTCATGCTGGCGGGGATCAGGGAGATCATGGTGATTTCAACCCCGGAGGATCTGCCCCGGTTTAAGGATCTCCTGGGAGACGGCTCCTTTGTGGGCCTCTCCCTCTCCTATGCCGAGCAGAAAAAACCCGCCGGCATTGCCGAGGCTTTTATCATTGCCAGAAAGTTTATTGGCGGGGACAAGGTCACCCTGATCCTGGGAGACAATATCTTCTACGGCAGCAGCCTGGCCAGGCTGCTCCAGGGCGCCGTGACCATGGAGACGGGCGGCCTGATATTCGGCTACCCTGTCAAGGATCCCCAGCGGTACGGGGTGGTGGATTTCGATGACCAGGGCAATGTCATCGGCATCGAGGAAAAACCCGAGCATCCCAAATCCGACTATGCCGTGCCGGGGCTTTACATCTATGACAACGATGTTGTTGAAATAGCAGCCAACCTTGAGCCGTCGGCAAGGAAAGAGCTTGAGATCACCGATGTGAACATGGTCTATCTAAAGAGAAAGGCGCTAAAGGTCGAACTCCTTGGAAGGGGATACGCCTGGCTGGACACCGGCACCCACGAGGCACTGCAGCAGGCGGCCTCCTACGTCCAGGCGGTCCAGAACCGGCAGGGGCTGAAGATCGCCTGTATCGAAGAGATCGCCTATCGACTGGGCTATATCGATGCCGGCGAGCTTGAACGACTGGCAGAGGAGATGATGAAAAACGAGTACGGCCAGTATCTGATGAAGCTGGCCCAAAAAAAAGGCAGGTTGTAATGGGCGCCGAGTTTGCAGAGACGGATCTGAAAGAAGTGCTCCTTGTCAAACCCGATGTTTTCGGGGATGAGAGGGGCTATTTCCTGGAGACATGGCAGCAGCAGCGGTATCAGGAAAACGGCATTCGCTGCTCCTTTGTCCAGGACAATCACTCCAGGTCGGCAAGGGGGGTGGTCCGGGGACTCCACTACCAGCTGGCCCACCCCCAGGCCAAGCTGATCCATGTGGTCCGCGGCACCATCTTTGATGTGGCCGTGGATATCCGGCAAGACTCGTCCACCTTTGGCCGCTGGACCGGCCATATCCTGTCAGAGGAGAACCACCACCAGCTGTTTGTTCCCCAGGGGTTTGCCCACGGGTTTTCCGTTTTGAGCAGCCGGGCCGATGTGATGTACAAATGTTCCGACTACTACACTCCGGGGGATGAGTACGGCATTTTGTACAATGACCCCGATCTGGCCATCGACTGGAAGGTCGACGGCCCAGTGGTTTCCCACAAGGACGGCAAAAACCCGCCCCTGTCGGCGGTTGAGCCCGAATTTTTTCCATAAAACAAGCCTGACCCCGGTGTTCCACTTTTCAGGTCCACCAACCACTAAATTTGGGAAGCGGGGTCAGAATCCTATTCTATTCCCGGATGGCGGCCTGGGCCGCTGCCAGGCGGGCCACCGGCACCCGGTAGGGAGAGCAGCTGACGTAGTTCAGACCTGTTCTGTGGCAGAAGGCGACGGATTTGGGGTCGCCGCCGTGCTCGCCGCAGATGCCCAGCTTGATGTCGGGCCGGGTCTTTCTGCCCCTTTCCGCTGAGATCTCCATGAGGCTTCCCACTCCCTCCTGGTCCAGGGTCTCAAAGGGGTCGGCGTCGAGGATGGCATGGTCGATGTAGTCGTTCATGAACGAGCCGATATCGTCCCTGCTGAACCCGAAGGTCATCTGGGTCAAATCGTTGGTGCCAAACGAGAAAAACTCGGCATGCTCGGCCATCTTGTCCGAGATCAGGGCGGCCCTGGGAATTTCGATCATGGTGCCGAACTGGTGGTCAATCTTCTCCAGGCCGAATTTCGCCAGAACTTCTCTGTAGAGCTCGTTTGCGATCTCCTTGGTGAAGATCAGCTCTTTTTCATTGCAGGTCACAGGAACCATGATCTCGGGCAGGGGGGTTCTTCCCTGCTGGATCAGTTCCGCAGAGGCCTCGAAAATGGCCCGGATCTGCATCCTGGTGATTTCAGGAAAGGTGATGCCAAGGCGCACCCCCCTGTGGCCGATCATGGGGTTGGTCTCCTGGAGCGCTTCGCTTCTGTGAACCAGCTCTTCAATGTCAATGCCAAGTTCTCGTGCCACCTCGGCCTGGTTTTTTTCCGACTGGGGAACAAATTCGTGCAGGGGCGGGTCCAAAAGCCGCAGGGTGACGGGCAGGCCGTCCATCACAGCCATGGTTTTTTGGATTTCGTTTTTCACAAAGGGAAAGAGCTCGTCCAGAGCCCTTTGTCTTTCCTCCAGGGAGCTGCTCAGAATCATCTTTCTCAACAGAAACAGGGGCCTGTCCGATTCGGTGCCGTAAAACATGTGCTCGGTTCGAAACAACCCGATGCCTTGGGCCTTGAATTCAAGGGCCTGGGCGGCATCCTCCGGGGTGTCGGCATTTGTTCTCACCTTCATGGTGCGGTATTTGTCGGCAATGGCCATGAAGTTCTGGAATTTGGGGTTTTCCGTGGCATCCTTCATCTTGAGCTTTCCCTGGTAGACAATGCCCGTGGTGCCGTTGAGGGTGAAAAAGTCCCCCTCCTTAAAGGTCTGTGTGCCGATGGCCACTTCTCGTCGTTCAGGGTTGATCTTCAGGGCAGCGGCCCCCACAATGCAGCATTTCCCCCACCCCCTGGCAACCAAGGCGGCGTGGCTTGTCATGCCCCCCCTGGCCGTGAGGATCCCCTGGGCGGCCCGCATGCCTTCAATGTCCTCGGGGTTGGTCTCTTCCCGGACCAGGAGCACCTCCTTGCCGGTCCTTTCCAATTTCACCGCCTCTTCCGACGAGAAGACAATCTGGCCAAAGGCGCCGCCGGGTCCTGCCGGCAGCCCCTGGGCAATCTGCCGGGCCTGTTTTTCAGCCGCCGGGTCCACCACCGGGTGGAGCATCTCGTCAAGCTGTCTGGGGTCAAGCCGGGTAATCATGGTTTTTTCATCGATGAGGCCCTGGTCCAGCATGTCCATGGCCATGTTCAAGGCTGCCGTGCCGGTGCGCTTGCCGGTTCTGCACTGGAGCATGTAGAGGGTTCCCTGCTGGATGGTGAATTCGATGTCCTGCATGTCGGCATAGTGGTTTTCCAGGCGGGTGCGGATGTCGGCCAGCTCGGTGTAGATGGCCGGCATGGCATCCTCCAGGGAGGAAAGGTGGCTGTTGTGGTCGGATCGTGTCACATTGTTCAGTGGATTGGGGGTTCGGGTGCCGGCAACCACATCCTCGCCCTGGGCGTTGGGCAGCCATTCTCCGTAAAAATTGTTGTCCCCTGTGGCAGGGTCCCGTGTAAAAGCCACTCCGGTGGCGGAGGAGTCTCCCATGTTGCCGAACACCATGCTCTGGACATTGACGGCGGTGCCCCAGGTGTCCGGGATGTGCTCGATACGTCGGTAGGAGACGGCCCGCTTTCCGTTCCAGCTTTTGAACACGGCGCCGATGGAGCCGAGAAGCTGCTCTTTGGGGTCATCTGGAAAATCGGTGCCAAGCCTCTCCTTGACCATCTTCTTGAACCGCTGGCACAGCTCTTTCATCTCTTTGGCGGTGATCTCCGTGTCCGTGTCATACCCTCTGTCGTTCTTCAGGTCGTTCATGATCATCTCAAAATGGAGGCGGATGCCCATGCCGTCCTCTGGTTCGATGCCCTCGGCCTTTTCCATGACCACATCGGCGTACATCATGATCAGCCGGCGGTAGGCATCGTAGACAAACCACTCGTTGCCGGTCTGCTCGATCATTCCGGGAATCGTGGAGGGGCATAACCCAACATTGAGAACCGTCTCCATCATGCCGGGCATGGACTGCCTGGCACCGGAGCGGCTGGAAACCAGCAGCGGTTTTTCCGGATCACCGAATTTCATGCCCATGGCCTTTTCAATCTCTGCCATGGCCTTGTCTATTTCTCCGTGCAGGGAGTCGGGAAGTTTCCACTGGGCTTTGAAATAGTCGTTGCAGCACTGGGTGGAAATTGTGAAACCGGCAGGTACCGGCAGTTTGAGCTTGGCCATCTCTGCAAGGTTTGCCCCTTTGCCCCCGAGAAGATCTTTCTGGGTGGCGTCCCCCTCTGCCTGGCCATTGCCAAAGCTGTAGACGTATTGTGTCATTTTATCCTCATTTTAGTATATTCTGTTTTTCAGTAAACAATCCACCATAAAAAAACAAATCCGATGTCAAGTCAAGAACATTTTATCTAATCAGAATTTATCGTTTTCAAATTTTTTATTTAGTGGTATTAAGAAACCATGATAAACATAGAATCCATATCCAAGAGTTTCGGGGAGCAGTGCCTGTTTGACACGGCAGGGCTTCAGATAAATTCCGGGGAAAAAATCGGTCTTGTGGGCCGCAACGGCCACGGAAAAACAACGCTGCTGCGCATGATCACCGGGGAAGAAGAGCCTGAAACCGGTTCCATCACCATCCCCGGGGATTACAGGCTGGGATGCCTTGCCCAGAAAATCGATTTTTCAAAAAAGACAGTGCTGGAAGAGTGCATGCTGGGACTCATGGAGCAGGAGGGGGACCATTACTGGAAAGCCGAAAAGATCCTTGCCGGGCTGGGCTTTGGTGAAGCCGATCTGGAAAGAAATCCTCTGACCTTTTCCGGGGGATTCCAGGTGCGGCTCAACCTGGCCAAGGTGCTGGTGTCGGAACCGGATCTTCTCATTCTGGATGAGCCGACCAATTACCTTGATATCACATCCATCCGGTGGATTGAAGGGTTCCTTGCCGCCTGGCCAAGGGAGATACTTCTCGTAACCCATGACCGCAGTTTCATGGACCGGGTGGTCACCCACATTGCCGGCATTCACCGGCAGACCTTTCGAAAGATCAGGGGCACCAGCGAAAAGTACTATGCCCAGATTGCCCAGGATGAGGAAATCTACGAAAAAACCCGGCAGAACGAGGACAAGCGGCGCAAAGAGATGGAAACCTTCATCACCCGGTTCCGGGCCAAGGCAAGACTTGCCGGTCTTGTTCAGTCCAGGGTCAAGGCCCTTGCAAAGATGGACACCCGGGAAAAACTTGCCAGCATCGAAAATCTTGATTTTTCTTTTCGATCCCTCGATTTTCCCGGCAAGCAGATCCTCAAGGCCGAACATCTCTCTTTTTCTTATGATGAAAGTGCCTCTTTGATTGATGATTTCTCTATTGTAATCGCTCCCGAGGACCGCATCGCCATCGTTGGAAAGAACGGCAAGGGCAAGACCACCCTGTTAAAGCTCCTGGCGGAAAAGTTCACTCCCGCCTCGGGAATCATCACCTACAATCCCGGTGTCCAAAGGGGGGTTTTCGAGCAGACCAATGTCAGCTCGTTAACCGAGTCCTTCACCATTGAAGAGGAGCTCCTCTACTCGGTAGAAGACATCGACAAGCAGCAGGTACGCAACATCTGCGGAGCCATGATGTTTGAGCAGGAGAGCGCTTTAAAGAAGATTTCCGTGCTTTCCGGAGGGGAAAAGAGCCGGGTCATGCTGGCCAAGCTGCTGGTCAGGCCGGCCAATTTTCTGCTGCTGGACGAACCCACCAACCATCTGGACATGGAGTCGTGTGACTCTTTGGTGGCCGCCCTGGACGTCTTTACCGGCGCCGTGGTGCTGGTGACCCATAACGAGATGTTTCTCCACTCCCTTGCCAACCGGCTCATTGTGTTTAAAAACAACACCATATCGATTTTTGAGGGCACCTATGCCGAGTTTTTGGAAAAAGAGGGGTGGGAGGAGCAGGACAACGAAGAGAACCTTGCCAATGGGGCAACTCCCCCTGTAAACACCAAAAACAAAGAGAAAAAAACCGTTTCCAAAAAAGAGATGCGGAAAATACGCTCGGATATCATTTCAAAGCGGGCCAAGGCGGTCAAGCCCATTGAAAAAGAGGTCTTGAGCATCGAAAACCGCATTGAGGAGAGTGAAACCCGTCTGGCAGAACTGAACAGCGAAATGCAGAAGGCTTCGGAAGTCCAGGATGGAAAAAAGATCGCCGATATCGGCCGAAAGATTGCCGACTGTCAGGCCCTCATCGATGACCTTTTTGACCGGCTGGAAACGAGCAGCATCCTTCTGGATGAGAAAAAACAGGGGTTTGACGATCAGCTCAAGGAGCTTGATATTTGATATTTTTTTTATATGATAATGCTGTCAAACGGTTTTGAAAATTTATGGCCCAGGAGTGACGTCAATGGACAAAAAAAAGATACAGGTGATATGGGGAACGGCCCTGGTTTTTGCCGGTTTTGGAGTATTTTACCGGATTCCCCAGGTGATGCCGAAAATTGAAACCATGGAAGGGTTTTCCGGAGCCAGTGGGTTTATCACCTTCTGTTTCTATTTTCTCGGGGTGCTTCTCATCTACGGCGGCGGGAAAAAATTGTATGATAATCTGAAATCCAGGTAAACGGCAATTATGGCAGCGAAACGGCCTGAACGGGGAAAACCGGGAAAAAAAACCAGCCTGAAGTCCACCATCAAGGACCAGTCAGGTGCGGGAAAGATGCGCATTGGAGAGATCCTTTCCAAGGAAGGGCAGATCACCAGCATGCAGCTTCAGGCAGCCCAGAACCAGCAGAAGAAAACCGGCACCCGGTTGAGCTCTCTGCTTCTCTCCATGGGGTATATCGATCCGGATACCATTGTCAATGTTCTGGGCAGGATTTACAATTACCAGGTGATCCGGCTCGGCGACATCAAGCCAACCCCTGAAATCCTCCAGCTCCTCCCCTTTGAAACGGCCAGGCAGTACATGGCCTTTCCCCTGAAAAACAAGGATGACGAGCTTGTGGTGACCATGACCGAGCCCACAAACACCTCGGCCGTTGAGGAGCTGCAGCAGGAGGTGGGCAAGAGCCTCAAAATCACCGTTTCAACGGAAAATGATGTGATTCAGGCCTACCGGGATTTCTACCGCATCAGTGATGATGACTACAAGGAGCTGATCCATTTCAAGGACGAGGCCGAGGAGGATGAGCAGGTTACGTCGGTGGATGATTTTGGTTCCCTGGTCTCCGAGGCGGCAGAGGAGCTTGAGGTTCCCGAGCCGGAAACCAAGGACAGCTATGACGAGTTCATGGCATCGGATGCGCCCATCATCAAGCTGGTCAACGGCATACTGGTCAAGGCCATCAACGACGGGGTCAGTGATATTCACATCGAGCCCTTTGAGAAATCCCTCCAGGTGAGGTACCGTATGGACGGTTCGCTGTTTAAATCCATGAATCTCCCTTTGACCATTAAAAATGCCGTGGTTTCAAGGCTGAAGATCCTTGCCGAGCTGGACATTGCCGAGCGGCGGGTTCCCCAGGACGGCAGGATCAAGCTGCGGTTCGGCAAGACCAAGGCCGTCGATTTCAGGGTCTCCACCCTCCCCACCCTTTTCGGCGAGAGCGTGGTCATGCGTATTCTCGATCAGAGCGCCCTCAACGTTGACCTGGCCAAGCTGGGGTTTGAGCGGGACACCTTTGAAGGAATCAGGCGGTGCATCTCAAGACCCTACGGGCTGCTGCTGGTAACGGGCCCCACGGGAAGCGGCAAGACCACCACCCTCTACTCGATATTGAACCGGCTCAACCAGGAAGACACCAAGATCTTGACCGCAGAGGATCCCGTTGAGTTCAACTTCCGGGGAATCAACCAGGTGCCGGTGAGGGAGAGTGTGGGCATGACCTTTGCCGCCGCCCTGAAATCCTTTCTCCGTCAGGATCCGGATATCATCATGGTCGGGGAGATCAGGGATCTGGACACTGCCGAGATTGCCATCAAGGCGGCCATGACCGGCCACCTTGTGTTTTCCACCCTGCACACCAACGACTGCCCCTCCACCATCGGCAGGCTTATAGATATTGGAATTCCGCCGTACATGCTCTCCTCTTCCGTCTCCATGGTGCTCTCCCAGCGCCTGGCCAGGCGGCTCTGCCCCCAGTGCAAACGGGAGGTGACAGGCTACAACCCTGAAGATCTGGAAACTTACGGGTTTGACAAGAAAGAGATCCCTGATCTTAAATTTTACGCCGGCGCCGGCTGTGCCAACTGCAACGGCACCGGGTTCAAGGGGAGGGTGGGGCTCTACGAGCTCATGGAGGTGACAGAAGAGGTGTCCAAGGCCATCAACGCCAATGTTGCCGAGGACCAGCTGAGGAAACTGGCCTGCCAGGAGGGGATGAGCACCCTCAGGGAAGCAGGGCTGCAGAAGGTCCGCCTTGGCGAAACCTCCCTGGAAGAGGTGCTGAAAAAGACCACCATCACCAAGGAGGCCCTGCCGGCCTATCTTATCAATCCCGATGTTGAAAAGTACGAGGACAAGGATGTGATCATCAGGGAGGGAAACCGGGATATCGATTTTTTCAAGCTGGTCCGGGGGGCGGTGTATGTGGTCAAGGGGGGAAAGAAGATTGCAGAGATTGTTCAGCCCGGGGAATATTTCGGCGAGATGGCTTCCATCACCGGAGAGCCGAGAACCGCCTCCATTGTCTCCAAAGGCCGATCCACCATCAAGCGCTTCCCCGGCGACAAACTCCTTGAGATCATCGAAAAATATCCCGAGGTCGCCAAACACCTCTTCCAGGTCCTTGCCAACCGCCTTGGCCATTCCGACAAGATGATCGTCAACATGCTCTCATCCAAAAAGAAATAATTATTGGAAATACCGCTGTTTTTCACTGTAGATGCAGCCGCAGTACTGCTGGCGGTACATGTTGAGTTGTTTTGATTTTTCGATGCCCTCTTTCCAGCCCTCACGAAAATCCCGGTAGAGAAAGGTCAGCCCCTCTTTTTTTGCCGCCGCTTCGCCGGTGGAGCGGATCAGTTCGTGGTTCTGGAATTTGCTGTAGAGCAGGGTGGAGGTAAACCCGTCAAATTTCCCCTTTTTGGCAATTTTGGCGGCCGAAGCGAGTCTGTCAAAATAGCAGTACCGGCACCGGTCAGACTCCCGGAACACCACGGAACGGAGAAACTCTTCCATCCGGTAATCCTTCTGCCAGATCATTTTGAGATCGATCTGTTGGGCATATTCCCTCAGGGTCTCCTCCCGTTTCATGCATTCGGTAAAGGGGTGGATGTTGTGGCGGTAGAAAAACCCCATGACATCCATTTCTTCACTGCGCAGAACCTCCAGGGGGTATACGGCGCAGGGGGCGCAGCAGATGTGTAAAAGAATCTTCAATCCCGGGCTCCGAAAATTGCCGTTCCCACCCGTACCAGGGTTGCCCCTTCCTCAACGGCTACTGTGAAATCGTGGCTCATGCCCATGGAGAGGTGGTCCATGGCAATGCCAGGGATCTTTTTTTCCTGGATCGCCTTCTTTATCCCTGCCAGGGCCTTGAAATAGGGCCGTGCCTGTTCCGGATCGTCAAAGAACGGGGGCATGCACATTAGACCCGTTAAGGCAACGTTGTCAAGCTGGCCGATTTCTTGGGCAAGGAGAAGGGCCTCTTCCGTTGACACACCGGATTTGGAGGCTTCTTCACTGATATTGATCTGCATGAGGATTTCCTGGACTTTTCCGATCTTTCCGGCCTGTTTGTCGATCTCCTTGGCCAGCTTGAACTTGTCCACTGTGTGGATCAGGTCAAAATAGCGTACGGCATACTTTGCCTTGTTGGACTGGAGGTGGCCGATAAAGTGCCAGCGGGCCCTTGTTCTGCCGATGGCATCGATCTTGTCCATGGCCTCCTGGATGTAGTTTTCCCCGAGGATCTCGATGCCCTGGTCAATGCCTCTGGCAACGGTTTTTGCCGGTTTTCGCTTGCTGACCCCGACAAGAGAAATCTCTTCAGGGTTCCGGCCCACCGATTGGGCCGCTGTTTTTATCCTCTCGGTTAAATTCAAAATCCGTTCTTTGATTGCTGTCATGGGCTGCTATCTCCTGCCATTGATCTCAATGACCTTTTCCTGGATAAGTGTTTCAATTACCTCGCATACAGGTAGGCCTACAACATTGGTGTAGGAGCCGCTGATGCTTTTGACAAGAAAGGTGCCAAGCCCCTGAATGGCATAGGCGCCGGCCTTGTCAAAAGGTTCTTTTGTGCTGACATACCACTCTATTTCCTCCTGGGTGAGGGTTTTAAAGCGGACATCGGTTGCCGCTGTTTTCGTGATCACCCTGTTTTTTTCCTGGCAGCAGAGGGTAAACCCGGTGTATACCGTGTGAATTCTGTTGCTCAACAGGGCGAGCATATTGCGGGCCTCTTGATCCGATGCCGGTTTCTCAAGGAGGTGGTCATCCATGACAACGACGGTATCCGCACCGAGTATCCACAAATCCGGGTATTTTTCTGCCAGGCAGTCGGCTTTTTCACGGGAGAGGCGCTTGACATAGTCAACAGGGCTTTCTTTGTCCGATTTCTCCTCTTCTATCCGGGCAGGTTCAACAGTAAAGTGTATGCCTGCCTGATCCAGGAGGTACTTTCTTCTTGGCGACTGGGACGCCAGTATGATTTTTTCTCTGTTTTCCATAAACTCTTTTTACCAGAAATCCGCTAAAGTAACAAGCCGCTCTTTTTTATCAAATGGTTTTGTTCCCGGTTTTCCAATTTGTGACCGTGAAAAAAACTGGTCAAAGGGGTCAGGCTTTTGTTATTGACGTTATCGGACAAAAAAGCACAATTAAACCATAAAGTACTCGATAATGTTAATAACGAAAGCCTGACCCCTGTTGGTTCTGTCACAAAATTAGAATTGCTGGATTTTTTCTTGCAAAATTGAGTGAAATGCTATATTAACGGTATAAAATTCATCTGCCTGGGTGGCGGAACTGGTAGACGCAAGGGACTTAAAATCCCTCGGCACATAGTGCTGTACGAGTTCAATTCTCGTCCCAGGTACCAATAAAAACAAAGGGTTATGGTTTTTACCATAACCCTTTGTTTTATTGTCATTAATGATCGTGTAAGCACGCTGCTCATGGTTGTTATATAAAAATAATTTTCTTGACAATAAAGGCAAAAAAGCATTTATTTATCGCACCTATCACCACATCCTCTGCACTGGGTAAAAATAATGAATTAAATATAGCTTGCAATCTTGATAAAAATATTAATAATTAGAGCAGGGCTTAATGTATGAAGCAAAGTAATGGACTATTCATTGTTGTGACTGCGATTAAAATTTCACACATTGTCGGGAAACAAAGAATATGAGTTTAAAAAATGAGTTTAAATTTTTGGTAATTATTGGCGCATGGAATAATAATATTTTCACTGAACAATGGGTCAAAAAATATTTAATCCCCGATAATGAGTTTAAGGTTGAAATGGCTTTTGGAACAGTTCCATCCCACCGGATTTCGACCGATAAATTCAGAATAGAATTTGAACCTGGCAGAATTAGCTTAATTCCCATCAAATTTGATTTTGAGCTTTGCGAGACATTAATTGATATCGCAGTAAAACTTGCTGATTATTTACCGCACACGCCCATAACAGGTTATGGTATAAATTTAGTGTTTGTATTTAAATCCCAGGACGTTGAAAATAGTTTAATAAAAATATGTGATAAAGAAAGTTTTTTGGGTTATAGTGGTATCAACTACATTGAGTCACAATATCAGCATAAATTCAAATTTGATGAATTTGAAAATTATACTGTGAATTTGGCAGTAAAACCATCCGAAGAAACATGCACTTTTGATTTCAATTTTCATTCTGAGGCAAAAGACCTTGTTGAATTTAAAGGTAGTATCTACGATTTTGATACTCCCAAACTTTATAAGTTATCGATGGATTTATTAACAACGGTATATGAAGTTTAACCTGATTAGGTGACAATATGAACCAATATTTCAATACGAGCAATCACCCTGATGATTTAAATGAGTCCTTTGAATATAAAAAATCTTTTTCACCAATATTTAAAGCCTATGAAGATGTTGATAGTAGTGGAACAATTATTGATCAGAGAGATCAATCATGGACAACTGAATCAACGAAGAAAGTTGTCGGCTCACGTTCTGATACTATTGTGACTGTATATGATTTGGCTGAATACATATTAAAAAAACTTGGAAAAATGACAACAATGAAACTTCAAAAGCTTGTCTATTATTGTCAAGCATGGAGTTTAGTATGGGATGAAAAAGTTTTATTTTCCGAGGATATCAAAGCCTGGGCCAACGGCCCAGTAGTAAAAGAGCTCTTTAATTTTCACAGAGGAATGTTCCATATTTCATCAGTTCCCCTTGGCAACCCTGACACGCTTGATGAAAATCAAAAAGAAACAATAAATGCTGTCTTAGACTTTTATGGTAACAAATCATCACAATGGCTGATTGACCTTACTCACCAAGAAGAACCATGGAAAAAGGCCAGAGTGGGTATGGATATATCAGAACGGGGCAACAGGGTCATCAAGGTGGAAGATATTGCCGAGTATTATAGTTCCTTGCTACCAGATAGTTAGAATCAATGGCTAAGAAACAAGTTCCCCCCAACAAACGGCACAAATCTGATTCTGTTAAGAAAAAGCCCAGGTTAGATACAAAAATTAAAAGCACTATTAATGAAAATATAGTATGGCAGACTAACATCCTTGATTTGGAAGGGCCCTGGGGTTGGAAAAATATGGACCATGGATTTTTTTTTGATAGATTACTGCCTAAAATACAGCATTTTGAAAAAATGACATGGTCAGAAATTCTTGGAAGAACGAACCATGAAGTTTACATTAATCAAATCGGGAAAAAGGCTCAGAACCGTTTAGCAAAGCTGAAACTGGATGATAACGAAAAATTAGTTTCATTACGTCTGACAGGCCCTCAAAGGCTATGGGGCATTCGATTTGAAAATATTTTTAGAATTTTGTGGTGGGACCCAAAACACGAAGTGTATCCATCTAAAAAAAAATAACGTGGGCACCATAACAGAGGCTTCAATTTTGTGTTACTGAAAAGGGGTGCCAAAGGAACCCGGCTGGTTTTTTGGGGCACCCCCTTTTTTTTGTGAACAGATCCGACCAGGATTGGGGAAAAAACTATGATTCTATGAACGTCCCAAAAGGATGTTCAGCGCCCTTCTGACAGGTTCCGCGGCCCCCCACAACAGCTGGTCGCCAACGGAAAAGGCGGTGAGGTACTCCGAACCCAGGGTGAGTTTTCTGATCCGTCCAACGGGGATCTCAAGGGTGCCGGACACCTTTGCCGGTGTCAATTCGGACAAAGTGGCCTCTTTGGTGTTGGGGATTACCTTTACCCACTGGTTGGCCGAGGCGATCATCTCCTGGATGGTATCAAGGGGCAGATCTTTTGTCAGCTTTATGGTAAAGGCCTGGCTGTGGCACCGCATGGTGCCGATCCTGACGCACTGGCCGTCAATGGGCACAGGAGAGTTTTCAAGTCCCAGGATCTTGTTGGTTTCTGCTCCCCCTTTCCACTCTTCCCTTGTCTGGCCGGTTTCCATGGGGCTGTCGATCCACGGCAAGAGGCTGCCGGCCAGGGGAGCACCGAAGTTTTCCGTTGGAAAGTCACTGCCCGTCATGGCAGCGGTGATCTCTTTGTCGATGTCGAGGATGGCCGAAGAGGGGGTGTCAAGGAGGTTGTCCACGCTTTTTCCCAGCTGCCGCATCTGCTTGAGGAGTTCGCGCATGTTCTTTGCTCCGGCCCCGGACGAGGCCTGGTAGGTCATGGAGGTGATCCACTCCACGGCTCCCTGCTTGAACAAACCGTCAAGGGCCATGAGCATGAGGCTGACCGTGCAGTTGCCCCCCACAAAATCCTTGATGCCCTTTTCGATGCCCTTATCGATCATCTTTCGGTTCACAGGATCCAGAACAATGATGCTCTCTTTTTCCATGCGAAGGGTGGAGGCGGCGTCCACCCAGAACCCCTTCCATTTTTTTTGGCGCAGGTCAGGGTGGATCTTTTTAGTGTAGCCTCCTCCCTGGCAGGAGACGAGGATGTCCATTTCAGAGAGCTTTTCAATGTCCAGGGCATCGTGGAGAATTCCCGTGTCAAACCCCAGGTCGGGCCCCTTTTCTCCCGCTTGGGATGTGGTGAAAAAAAGCGGTTCAAACCCGTTAAAATCGTTTTTGGCAACCATCCGGTCCATGAGAACAGAGCCGACCATTCCCCGCCATCCAATAAATCCAACTTTTTTCATTCCATACTCCGTATCTTTTTTTATCCACTGTTTCGGCCTTGATCATAATTTCGGCAAAAGTACTGGTGGGTGGACCAACCGGGTTCAACAAAAATGCCAATAGCGAAAGCTGGACCCTTTCGTGACACTGTTGAACCATCTGCGGCCTGGAGGGTTACATCCCAAGCAGTTTTTCAACAATCTGCCGGAACTCGCCGGGGAGGGCTGCAATATCCTCAAAGGGGCGAACCCCTTCCCGGTCGGCCCTGGCGATCTCGTCGGTTTCCGGCATGAACCCGAGGATCTCAAAATCCGGCAGGGAGTTTTGGATCAGCTTTCTGTCCTCCTGGGATTTCACCCGGTTGCCGATGACCACCACCCTTTTGATTCCGATATCCCGGCCCATTTTCCGTATTTTTTCCGCTGCCATCCGGCTTCGCTTGCCGGGGTTGACCACGGCCACCAGGGCATCCACAGAGCCGGAGGTGCCCCTGCCAAGGTGCTCTATTCCCGCCTCCATGTCCATGACCACCACCTCGTTTCTGGCAAGGACAAGGTGGTTCATCAATGCCTTGAGTATGGTGCTTTCCGGGCAGATGCAGCCGGAACCGCCGCTCTGCACGGTTCCCATGACAAGAAGCTTGACCCCGTCTTTTTCAATGGAAAAACGGTCGGGGATGTCATCCACCTTGGGATTTAAGGTGAAAAAGCCTCCCATGGTGCCGGGTTTTGCCCCTGTACGTTCGGCAATAAGGTCTGACAGCTCAGAAACCGGTGTGATGGGCCGGGTCTCGTCGATGCCAAGCCCTGCGGCAAGATTGGCCACGGGATCGGCATCGATGGCTATCACTTTTTTCGTTTTGTCCATATCGGCAATGCATCTTGCCACAAGGGATGTGATTGTTGTTTTTCCAACCCCGCCTTTTCCGCCTATTGCCAGTTTTAAACTCAAGGTTTTTCTCCTACTTTGTGATCGTTTCTTTTATGGCGCCCTTGTGGTCCATGTGGTAGACAACATAGCGTTTCTGTTCACTGATGATTATCAGGTCGTCCTCGATGATGGCCTGAACCTCGTACTTGTCATTGATCACATCCTTGGGCATCACGAGAAAACACTGCTGGGCTTCTTCCCGGGTGCTGAATACGGGGATAAAATCCGTGCCGGTCTCTTCATCGCTGAATCCCATGAGCTGTTCACCACTGGCGCCCGGGTTCTGAACCACCGCGTAGAACCATCTCTCTGTCTGATTATTTTCCATTGTGTCCATCTGTATTTGGGGCCTTGATCATAACTTCGGCAGAATTTGCCGGTTCCTGACCCTCCGTGGCATAAGCAAGGCCTGTTTTTGGTCATTGGTCAAAGATAAAACAAAAAAACCCCTCTCTGACAAAATCAAGAGAAAGGTTGTTTTAAAGGGAAGGGGTCAAGGACAGGACTCAACCCGTCTGTCAAAACCCCCTCCCATAATCGGACTGCGTCAAAACAGGTTAACGGCACTTTTTGCAGTTGCCTACAATT
>JAWOGI010000105.1:0-4927 GCA_046496975.1 Desulfobacteraceae bacterium
CAATACGTTTACGGCAACCTTCTCCCTGCCGATCTGTTTGGCAAGATAGGCCTGGGGGGCAATGCTGACAAAGAGGGAGGTCTTCTCTTCTCCCTCTTCTGCTCCCGCCGCGGTTCCTGACAGGAAGAGAAGGGTCAACATGGCCCATACAGCGGTTGTTATTGTTCGTTTTACACCCATGGTCATTCTCCTTTTAGATTCATTCAGCGGCAAAGTGAAGGGGCGCAATTCGATGATCGCGTTTCGGCCGGACGTTACTTTATCAATTCCGGGGGCTCCAGTCAATGGAGTGAAGATAATCCAGGGAGGCGGCAAGGTTGTCACGGTTAAACACCTCAATGGAGACCACCCCGTGAAAGTTTTTTAAGATCTCCATGGTCTCTTCTGCTTTTTCCGTCGGGGTTTTTTCAAGGGAGAGGTGGTCCCTGGGCGGTATTTGGGAAAAATCCACTCCGTGGAGGTGGACAATGGGAATTCTGGCGGCATAGCGCTGGAAAATGGTGTCAATGCTGAAGCCGCACTTGATCAGATGGCCGGCATCCACACACACGGACAGGTTGAACCGGTCAAGGATGTTGTCAAGGCAGTCAAAGGGGTATTCAAGGGTTTCAACGGAGATCCGTTCAAGATCCACCCCCCGGGAAACAAGGCGGTCAAGGCTATGGCAGGTCCGCTCCTGCCATCGTTTCACCGCTTCGGCAGAGTCCTGGTCATGATCACAATTCAAGTCAAGATGAAGGGTGCAGGTGGAGGGAGAAAGCTCTGCTGTCAGGGCCATCACCCTCTCTATTGCCTCCACCCCTTGCTGTCTTGTCGCCGGCGACGGGTCTGTGATGGAAATGTCCGTCGGCAGATGGACGTTGTAGCCTACATCCAGCTCCTGGGACAGCCGGCCAAGCGCTCTGATCTCCTCCTTTGACGGCAAAACCGTTTCGGGCCGGCTTTCAAATACGAGAAGCTCGATCTCGTCGAAGGCCTGCCCGATTTTTCTGACATTGGGAACGATGCGGTCCGGGTAGATAAACGAGGTGGTGCCAAGCCGGAAGGGGAAGGGCGTTGTCATTTGGTCTCCTTGTCAGTATAGGGTTGGGATGTCAAAATTTCCCGTTTCTGGTTGCTCGGTTTTTGGGCTCTCAACACAGCTGTTCAAAGGTTCTTTAGGACAATGATTTCAGCCAAATGTATCGGTTTGTGGGCCAACGGGGGCAGGCATTCCTGGAATTGTTTACACCACTATTGCCATAAGAAGGCATGCCGCCGCAATGGAGATAAGGGATGAAAGGAGCATGAGGTCGCAGGCCATTTTTATGCTGTTTGCTGCCGGGTCCCTGAAGCCGGTGCCGATGTACGGTTTTTCCACCAGCCGGCCGTGGTAGTGGTTGGGGCCGCCAAGCCTTATGCCCAGAGCCCCGGCAAAGGCCGCCTCGGGGTAGCCTGCATTGGGGCTGGTGTGGCACCTGCCCTTTCTGATGCCGGTGGTGAAGGCGTTTTTTCCCCTTTTTTTGTCAAGAAGCCCGGCCGCAAGGGAGATGACAACCAGGGAGAGCCGGGCCGGGATGTAGTTTGCCAGGTCGTCGATCCTGGCCGCAGCCCTTCCAAAGAGCAGGTATTTCTCGTTTTTATAGCCCACCATGGAGTCCAGGGTGTTGACCATCTTGTACGCCATGGCCAGGGGTACGCCGCCGATAACGGCAAAAAAGAGGGGGGAGAGAAAACCGTCCACAAAATTTTCCGCAACGGTTTCAACGGCGGCCTTGACAACGCCGGTGGTGTCAAGGTGCGCAACCTCCCGGCCAACGATCATGGCCACCTTTTTTCTGCCCCCCTCGATTCCTTCGCTGTCAAGGGCTGCCATCACCCCTTTGGCAGCTTGTGCAAGGCTTTTGCCGGAAAAGCAGAAAAAGAGCAGCACCGTCTGGACAAGGATTCCCAGCAGCGGATCAATGGCCAGGGCAGCTTTTACAGTCAAAAAGGTTATTCCCCAGGCGGAGCCGATCAAAAAAAAGGCAAACCAGAGTCCTGCGGCAAAGGGGTTTCCAAAGGCTTTCCGGAACAGGGGTTCAAAAAAGGCGATGGCCTTTCCCATGGCCACCACCGGGTGGGGCAGAAAACGCGGATCCCCTGCCGCGGCATCCAGCAGATAGGCGGAAAAAAGTATGTACCAGGTCACCTCAAAAAACATTGTTGCCTCTCTTTTGCCATGTCACCTGGAAAGGTCTGCCGACACGCTGAATGTGGTTGATAAGATTATTGCTGTCGATCTGTCGAAACAGGGAAAGATCGATGGTATACGGCTTATCTGTTTTTTTGAATCCATTTGGCACAGATAATACTATTTTGAGTATGAATAGTCAAGACTGTCAGTAATTCGAATAAATGGGGTCAGAGTAAAATTAAACATTTTATTGCATAGAAACAGTATAGGCAGCATAATGCAGGCTTTAGGCCGTCGCTATGTTCGGTATTTTGGGCTTGGTCATAACATCGGCCGCTCGTCACATTTGGCGGTCCAACGGGGTCAGGCTTTTGTTATTGACGTTATCGGACAGAAAAGCACCATCAAACCACAAAGCACACGATAATGTTAATAACGAAAGCCTGACTCCACCCCAAGGCTGACCCCACCCCAAGGTGGCCGATGTTATGACCAAGCCCGGTATTTTTACTAGGAATAATAGACGGATTAGACGGGTTAAATAAAAAAAAAAGGCTGGTCGATTGGGTGGAGGAAACTTGATATTTAATTTTACTCTGACCCCAATTAAATTGCGGTCTTTCTTTTTGTCAAAAAACATGGTAGGATAATTGGTTAACATTAGGAAGTTTTTACACAACAAATATTTCTGAAAACCCATGGTAAGCCACAGGAAACGTTGCGATTCTGTGGTTTTTTTTATGCAGAAAAGGACACACCAATGATTTGCTCAAACAACGTCACCCTGGCCTACGGCAAAAGGGTTTTGTTCAAGGATGTGAATATCAAGTTTACACCGGGGAACTGCTACGGACTCATCGGCGCCAACGGCGCTGGGAAATCCACATTTTTAAAGATCCTTGCCGATGATATCAAACCCGATTCCGGAACGGTCTCCACCGGTCCTGACGAGCGGATTGCCGTTCTGCGCCAGGATCATTTCGCCTTTGATGAGGAAACGGTTTTAAACTGTGTGATCATGGGCCATGAAGCGTTGTACGCCATCATGGAGCAGCGGGACAGCCTCTATGCCAAACCCGATTTTTCGGAAAAGGACGGCATCAAGGCAGGGGAGCTTGAGATCCGTTTCGAAGAGATGAACGGCTACGAGGCAGAACCCGAGGCAGGGGTTCTCCTCAACCACCTCGGCATTGGCGAAGGGCTGCACTGGAAAAAAATGAAAGAGCTGGAGGGCGGCGAAAAGGTGCGGGTGCTTCTGGCCCAGGCCCTGTTTGGCACCCCCGATGTTTTGCTCCTTGATGAGCCCACCAACAACCTGGATATCGCCTCCATCGCCTGGCTTGAGTCTTTTCTCTCCCGGTTCCAGAACACCGTCATCGTGGTCTCCCATGACCGCCATTTCATGAACCAGGTGTGCACCCACATTGCCGACATCGATTTCAACCAGATCTCTCTCTATGCAGGGAACTACGATTTCTGGTACCAGGCAAGCCAGCTCAATCTGAAGCAGAAACAGGCGGAAAACAAGAAGACCACCGACCGGGCCAATGAACTGAAAGCCTTTATCCAGCGGTTCAGCTCCAATGCTTCCAAATCCAAGCAGGCCACCTCCAGGAAAAAACAGCTGGAAAAACTCACCGTTGAGGATCTGCCGGTCTCTTCCAGAAAATATCCCTTTATCGCGTTCCAGCCGGACCGCCCCTGCGGCAATGTGATCCTCGAGGTGGCGCATCTTTCAAAAACCATTGACGGTGAAAAGGTCCTGGACAACGTTTCCTTCGTGGTGAACGGCAAGGACAAAATCGCCTTCATGGGGGAAAACAGTCTTGCCAAGACCACCCTGTTCCAGATTCTGGCCGGAGAGATGGCCCCGGACAGCGGCAGTTTCCGGTGGGGGGTCACCACCTCCCGCTCCTATTTTCCCAAGGAGCACAGCGCCTATTTTACCGGCTCCATGACCCTTGTGGAGTGGCTGCTCCAGTATGCTCCCCCCAAAGAGGGGGAAAGTTTTGCCAGAGCGTTCCTCGGACGGATGCTTTTTTCCGGTGAAGAGGCGTTGAAAACCACCAATGTCCTCTCCGGCGGGGAAAAGGTCCGCTGCATGCTGTCGCGGATGATGCTGGCCGGCTCCAATGTGCTGATGCTGGATGAACCCACCAACCACCTTGACCTGGAATCCATCACCTCCTTGAATGACGGTTTGTGCCGGTTCGAGGAGGTGCTGCTTTTCACCTCCCACGACCAGGAGTTTGTCTCTACCGTTGCCAACCGGATCATCGAGATCACCGGCAAAGGGATCATCGACCGGTTCATGACCTTTGAAGAGTACCGCCAAAGCGGAGAGGTGGCAAAAACCAGGGAAAAGATGAGTCTGGCGCCTGCCTCTGCCTGACCCGGTTTGCCCGGAAATCAGTTCCATGGAAACACGAGCTGTTGTTCATTTCGGAGCAGATCCTGAATGACTTTGATCTGCTTTACTTTTTGTCGGTGTCCTGGAGCAGGGGGACAATCCAGACGATGCAGGCGATGATCCAGACCAGGCTGCCGGCAAAGGTGAGAAAATCCCCGTTCAGGATGCCGGAGAGAAGAAAGAAGAGACCGGAGAGAATAAAGCCTGCCAGCCCTAGAAGCTGGTACCGGTCTGCATTCAATGGATCGCCTCGATGCTTTTCAGGGTCGCTGCCAGGGCGGTGTTGCTCTTCCGGTCCTTCAGGGAAAACCGCACACAACACCGAGGAAGCCGGTGACCAGATTGACCGGGATGTCGCGGTG
>JAWOGI010000125.1:0-8234 GCA_046496975.1 Desulfobacteraceae bacterium
TACTACGCCATTGCCGATATTGACAAGAAGTTCATCGACAAATTTGAACCCGAGTCCAAAAAATCCTTTGGCATCTCCTATCCCCTCTACTGGATGATGTCCAATGCGGTATATTTTCTCATCACCGTTTTTGCCCTTGTGGGCATTGCCTTTGCCTGGGGAACCGAGGAGGCTTTTCTAAGGGGAAGCGCCCTTATTTTCGCCAAAGAGATTTCCATCGGCAATTTTGCCTTGAGCCTTTCCGGCATCTTCTCCGCCCTGGTGGTCATCATTATTACCTACCTGGTGGTGTGGTTCTGGAAAAAGCTGATGGACGAACACATTCTAAAGGAGAGCGGACTTTCCGCATGGGTACGGGACTCGATCATCACGATTTCCGTCTACCTGGTATGGACCGGAGGCATTTTGATCAGTCTCGGCGTGCTGGGGCTGAACACCACCTCCATGGCCTTTGCCTTTGGTGCCCTGGGTATCGGGCTGGGGTTCGGCCTCCAGAATATTTTCAACAATTTCATCAGCGGTTTGATCCTTCTCTTTGAACGCCCCATCCAGGTGGGGGACGTGGTTGAAGTGGGGGGCCACTGGGGAGAGGTAAAGAAAATCAATGTCCGCTCCACCCTGGTCCAGACTTACACAAACGCCTCGCTGATCATCCCCAACTCGGAGTTCATCAGCGCCCAGGTCACCAACTGGAGCCACTCGGATCAACAAATAAGGCGGGACCTTCCAGTGGGAGTTGCCTACGGATCTGATACTGAACTGGTTCAGCAGCTGCTGCTCAAGGCAGCCGAAAATGTCAAAGAGGTTCGCAACACACCGTACAGACCGGCGGTTCAGTTTATTAATTTCGGGGAGAGCTCTCTGGATTTCAGGCTCAGGTTCTGGTCTGTCCTGGACGATTTCGTTGCCGGTGAGAGCCGTTTGAGATTTGAAATCGACCGCCTTTTCCGGGAAAACAACGTCCAGATCCCCTTTCCCCAACGGGACATTCACCATAAAACCGGTTATTTTCCAACCGATGCATCCAAGGAACTTCAATGAAAGAGACATACCGATTTCTGCTGTACAATATCCGTTACGGGACCGGGTCCGGGTGGAATTTCCACCTTCCCCTGCCCTTCAGCGGCTATTTGAGAAAAACCCGGAAGAATGTTCCGGGAATCATGGCCTTTATCAAAGAACAGAAACCGGATCTTGTGGGCCTGGTGGAGGTGGACGGGGGATCACGCCGTTCGGAAGGCCTCTGCCAGGCCGGTCAGCTTGCCCATGAGCTGGATCACGGGTACATCTTCAAAAGCAAATACAACAACTCACTGCTGACCCGTCACATGCCCCTGGTCCGGAGCCAGGGCAATGCCTTTCTGGCCAGGGACAGGATTGTCAGCCGGAAATATCACTATTTTCCCAGGGGATTCAAGCAGTTGATCATCGAGGTGGAACTCGAGGGGATCATCTTTTTCATCGTGCACCTCTCCATTTCCGCCAAGGCCCGCCAGGACCAGCTCAAGCAGCTGGCTCTCCTTGTAAAGACCCGTGAAAAACCCGTTGTTGTGGGAGGGGACTTCAATGTTTTTTCCGGTATCCAGGAGCTAGAGGGGTTTATTGCCGCCACAGGACTGAAAAGTGCCAACCAGTTTAACATGCTCACCTTTCCCAGCAGGAATCCAAGATGGGAGCTGGACTACATCTTTCACTCCCCGGAAATTTCAGTGGACAATATCGATGTTCCACGGATCAGGTTGTCTGATCACCTCCCCGTTGTCTGTGATTTCTCCCTGGCAGGCTGAGGAGAAAAAAGATGACTCTATGGAACACGGCGTTCATTGCGATTTTGTACATTTACATCTTTGTGGTGATCATCTACCTCCTCCTGGAAAACCGGGAGACCTCCACCACCTTTTCATGGCTGCTGGTGTTTATTTTTCTGCCCTTTGCCGGCGTTGTCCTCTACTTCCTCTTCGGCAGGGGGCTGAAAAAAAAGATCAGAAACACCCTTGTCCGGCAGGACCTTGTCAGCAGGCTTGCCGCCACCCATGACCAACTCATCCAGCAGCAGGAGCACGAGAGTAAACGCCTCCATAACCGGGACAGCTCTTCAAAGCATCGAAAGCTCAACCGCCTCTTGTATCAGAATTCCGACTCGGTCCTGACCCGGTTCAACTCGGTGCAGCTCTTTTTCAACGGCAAAGAAAAATTCGATGTGCTCATCGACGACCTGGAAAAGGCAGAAAACCACATTCACATGGAGTACTTTATCTGGAAGTATGACCGCCTCACCGAACGGGTGGTGGAAGTGCTCAAAAAAAAAGCCGCGGCCGGGGTAAAGATCAGGATACTCTACGACACCGTGGGCAACCACCTGTCAGGGCGCTACCTGAAAAGACTGAGACGCTTTGGCATAGAGATCTACCCCTATTACAACTTCCTCTCCCCGATGAAGCTCCACACCCTCAACTACCGAAACCACCGGAAAATGATCGTCATTGACGGCATTACCGGCTACCTGGGCGGAATGAACATGGGCGAGGAATACATCACCGGCGGGCGGCGGTTTCCCGCCTGGCGGGACACCCATATCCGGATACAGGGAGAATCCACGGCTGTCCTCCAGGGAATCTTTGCCGTGAGCTGGACAAACACCTCCGAGGAGACCCTGGCCATGGAAACCCTGGCCCCTGCCCAATACCCGGCCCTGGAGAATCGCCATATCCAGGTGACCGCTTCAGGGCCGGACTCCCAGTGGGAATCCATTAAACAGCTCTATTTTCTGCTGATCTCCTCGGCCGAGCAGTCGATTTTCATCCAGACCCCCTATTTCATCCCCGATGCCAGCATTGTAATGGCACTGAAAACAGCCGCCCTGAGCGGCATTGATGTCCGGATCATGCTCTCCGGATGGATCGACAAGCACCTCCCCTACTGGGCCGCTGTTACCTACATGAAATCCCTCCTGGAAGCCGGGGTAAGGTTTTTTTACTATACCGGGGGATTCATGCACGCCAAGACCATTGTGGTGGATTCCCAGACCTGCTCCATCGGCACGGCCAACATGGACATTCGAAGCTTTGCCCTCAACTACGAACTCAACGCCCTGATCTATGATGAAACCATTGCCGGAACCCTGGCGGAGAGGTTTTTTGCCGACCTGGAGGCTTCCCGGGAGTTTACCCTGGACCATTATGACAGCCTGCCGCGCCTGACACAGCTGAGAAACAGCCTGGCAAAGCTCTTTGCCCCCCTGCTGTAAAAGTTCATTGCCTTGAGACTTGCTTTTTGATATACCTTGGATCAAAATTGCGATCAAACCCTTTAATTCCAGGGTTGTCATCACGCAATACTACTCGATAAAGAGACCTCAATTCAGGGGATTGGTCATTTTAATACTGTTTCTATGGCCCTTTCACCAAAGCAATATTAAGGAAAGCCTTCGATGGATATCCAGGATCTGCAGACGGAATATATTGATGACGGCACCAATTTCCATAAAATTGACCCCATGTTCATCAATCCGAAAAATCTGGCAAACTTTTCCATTTTTGAAAAGATGCCCCACCAGGACCACCTTTTCAGGTTCCGCTGCCTTCTGATGGACCCGACATCCATTACAAAAGAGAGGCTGATGAAACTGCTCTCATCCTGGGAGGATGTCTTTATCCATGAGCGGCAGGCTAACCATTACAATGCCTACCTGAAAGAGAACCTGGCCTATATACTCCAGCACCGTGAAATTGAGATGTCAAAAAAGACCAGTACCTTGACCGATCTCTCCATGGATGTTGTCAAAAAAGCCTTTGAAACCAATTTCGGTGTTATCAAAGAGGGGGGAAAGACTTTGGCCAGACTTGAAACCCTCATCTCCCAGGCCATCTCATTTGTTTCGGACATCAACTCCCTGGACGGCCTGGCAGAACTCATCGGCCACGATTATGACACCCATGCCCACTCCATCAAAGTGGGCTGGCTCATGGCCGTTTTCATCAATGCCAACCAGGATCTGTTTGACATCCAGTCCAAAGAGGAGTTAAGGCAGCTGCTCGTCCAGACGACCGTATCTGGGCTGCTCCATGACATCGGCAAGGTCAAGATCCCGAAAAACATTCTCAATAAAAAAGGGAAACTGGACAACATGGAGTATATGCTTGTCCAGTCCCACACCGCCTATTCAACGAGCCTTCTCTTTAATTCCGGCATTTCAGACCTCTCCATGCAGGCGATTCTGTATCACCATGAGAATGAAGACGGCAGCGGTTACCCCTGCGGGCTGAACCATGAAAACATCCCCTTGATAGCCAAGATCTGCCACATTGCAGACGTTTTTGATGCATTAACATCAAAACGGGACTACAAGGAGGCAAAACCGCCCTTTGAAGCCTTGAAGATCATGACAGGACAGAACCCTTTTCTCGATACCCTGCTGCAGTTTGAAAAAGAGGCGAGGGAAAACACCAGAACCCCGGTAACCACCCATGTCAGGGATGACTATGATGCCAGGCTCCGCCGGCTCAGGGAGAGGGAGATGCTGGAAGCCGAAGCCCAGAAAAGGGTGGAAGCCCGCATGAAGATCAGGGACAAGGGAATGGCACACTGCTTTAACGCGGACCTTTTAAAACGGTTCATCTATACCCTGAACCGGTCTGAGAGCTTCCACCTGTCAGGATTGCTGTGAAAACCACTGCCCAGGGGATAAGACCCTGTCAAAGACAAACGGCCTGTTTCATTTATCCGGCAACAGCCCGTAAATGTACCCTTAAGGTTTACAAAGTATAGGAAGTGCTTATATTCACCAAAATATGTTAAAACACCCTAACCTGGACGATTTAGAACCAAAGAGGCTTTCTGATTCTCTTGCCAAAATAACAGAAAAACAAGAGATAAGAATCTAAACTATGAAGGAGTCCCCTGTGAAACAGATCATTGTACTTGCAACGACCAACAAAGGCAAAACCAGGGAGATGCAGGATATCCTGAAGGGGTATCCCGTGGAGATCAAAAACCTCTCTGATTTCGGCCCCATTCCAGATGTCATTGAAGACGGAGAGACCTTTGATGAAAATGCCTACAAAAAGGCGGCATTCACCGCAAGAGTGCTGGGATATCCCGCCATGGCCGACGATTCCGGGCTCTGTGTGGAGGCCCTTGACAATGCCCCGGGGGTCTATTCGGCCCGGTATGCCGGAGAGAATGCCACCGATGCCGACAATGTGGCCAGACTCCTCGATGAGTTGAAAGATCAAGACAATCGAAAGGCGGCGTTCCACTGCGTGATCTCCATTGCCGTGCCCACGGGGGCTGCGCTGACCTATGAGGGCCGGTGCCAGGGCGTCTTGACCCGCAAGCCTCAAGGAGACAACGGATTCGGATACGATCCCCTCTTCTTCTTTCCCCGGTTCAACAAGACCTTTGCCCAGCTTTCCATGGCTGAAAAAGCTCAGGTGAGCCACCGGGGAAAGGCCTTGAAAGAGATCACCGACGAGATGGACAAAATCCTCGACTGGATTGACATCAACATGCCCCGATTTGCCCGGAGCCCCTGCGTCGGAGAGTAAAAAATCACATTCTGGTTTGGTCCAAAACACTTCGAAGGGTTTGGGCCATTTCTTCAAGAGCAACCGGCTTGTTTAACAATGCGTTGATACCGATGGATGCAGCCCTCTGCTCATCCATCTTTGCGCTGAAGCCGGTACAGATGACCACCGGCAGATGAAACCGAATCGCTTTAATTTCTCTTGCAAGCTCATCCCCGGTCATGCCGGGCATGGTCATGTCAGATAAAACCAGATCAAACCGATCCGGATCGGACCTGAAAATTTCAAGTGCGTCACTGCTGCCAAAGCAAGCTGTCACTTGATATCCGAGCCTTTCAAGCATCTGTTGTTCCAAATCGGCAATGGTTTGGTCGTCATCCACCAAGAGGATGCTCTCATCTCCAAAGGGCATGGTGGTGTGTTTTTCAGGTTCGTATTCACCGGAGTCCTTATCGATTGCCGGCAGGTGTACATGAAAAGTGCTCCCCTCTCCTGATTTGCTTTCAACAAAGATATCTCCGCCGTACTCTTTGACAATTCCATAAACCACGGAGAGGCCCAAACCGGTGCCTTTCCCCTGCTCTTTCGTGGTAAAATAGGGGTCAAAAACTCTTTCCATATCATCCGGTGCAATGCCTTGGCCGGTATCGGATACGGATAATTTGGCATAATGGCCGGGCTGGAGATTTAGAATTTCTGCCCCATTGCCTGCCAAATTCACAGGATGGAGTTTTACATCGATTTTACCATCGATCTCTTCCACAGCATGGTAGGCATTGGTTATCAGGTTCATTGCGATTTGATGGAGCTGTGTCGGATCTGCCTGGACCATGGGGCAGTCATCGGCGATGTCCTGATGAATCTCGATACTTGTGGGAATTGTCGAACGGCTCAATTTCAGCACTTCTTTCAATACCATCTGAAAATGAACCGGAATGACTTGACGATCTGACCGGCGGCCCACTGCGAGGATCTGTAGAACCAGGTCCCGGCCTCTTTTCCCGGCGTTCATTATCTCCTGGAGATTGTCGTGCTCGGCAGAGCCGGGTGGAAAATCCTCTATCAAGAGTTCCGACAGTCCCAGGATGGGAAAGAGGATGTTGTTGAAATCATGGGCAATCCCCCCGGCAAGGGATCCGATGGATTCCATTTTCTGGGTTTGCCGGAGTTGCTCTTTTATTTTCAGCTCTTCGGTAATATCTTTTTTGACGGCAACGAAATTTCTGATTCTGCCGTTTGTATCAAGCACAGGGGAGATGACTGCCTTTTCATTGTACAGCGATCCGTTTTTTTTCCGGTTGACAAACTCCCCCTCCCATGTCTGTTCTCCCAGAATGGTGTTCCAGAGGGTTTTGTAAAATGAGATGTCGTGCTCACCGCTTTGAAGAATGCGGGGGTTGTTTCCTATGGCCTCCTTCGGGGTGTAGCCGGTAATTTTCTCAAAAGCGGGATTGACGTACTGAATAATCCCTCGTTCATCGGTGATCACAATGACTTCGTCCACCTGCTCGATGGCGGACATCAACCGTTCTCTTTCCGCTTCCGCCAGACGTTTCTCCAGGGTATCTTCATACAATGCCACGATAAGGCCGGAGGGAAGTTTAAATACAAAATTTTCCACCCACGCCTCCACTGTTCCGTCTCTATAGCGGGTCAAAGGGAGTTCCTCTGAGGTTCCCGTTTGCCATACCCGTCGGAAAACATCCAGCAGCCCCACATCTCCAACGGCAGGAAAAATTTCGGTAACCCGTCTGCCGATTATCTCCTCTTTGTTCTTGCTGCCCATTTTCAGGCCGGCCCGGTTCAAATCAACGAAAACAAAATCCTCTCCGCCATCAACGGCCTCGTATATGGCCACACCGCTTGTCATATTGTCAAAGAGCATTGTGAAGCGCTCGGTACTCTCAGCCAGTCTGTTTTCAACTGATTTGCGCTCCGTAATGTCCATGTGGGTACCGAGCATTCTTGTTGCCTGACCCTGATCATCTTTTTCAACCGTTTTCCCACGTGACAGAATCCATCTCCACCCGCCCTCTTTTGTTTTCATGCGCAACTCGATTTCAAAGGGCTCAGCCAGTTCAAAATGACGAAAAACGGTTTCAACAAATGACTGCACATCATCCGGATGGGTCAAATTTTTCCATGTTTCAAACTCCTGGGGCAGTTCGTAAGGGTCATATCCAAGCATCGTATACCAGCGGGAGCTGTAAAACAGTTGTCCGGTATCAACCTGCCAGTCCCAGACGGCATCGCTTGCTGAATCCAGGGCCAGTTTCAAGCGTTCTTCGCTGCAGGCCAACGCTTTTTCCATTTTCTTGCGTTCCTGGATTTCATTGTGAAGTTTGTCCACGGCTGTTTTTAAATCACTGGTTCTTTCCTGCACCAGGGATTCCAGCTGGGCTTTGCGATCCAGCAACATCTGGTTTTGAAAATTGTTCTCCATTCTCAGGGCGATCAGATTGAGAGTGTTTTCCACATAGGCTGTATATTCATTGAATATCTTCTCATCTGACAGTTTGACACAGAACAGTCCGTACAGATCAATGTTTGTTTCGATCTTGAAACACCTGACATTTAATTTTTCTTCAAAAGCTTCCAGGCGAAGATCTTTCTCTGCAGCGGGGAGGGAGGGATTTGTCAAATTTTCATACAGTTTTTTAAATTCGACCTGAAAAAAGCCATTTCCGGAATTTTCCGAATAACAGGTAT
>JAWOGI010000201.1:0-8640 GCA_046496975.1 Desulfobacteraceae bacterium
CGCAGTGGATGATGATCTGAATTTTAAAATTCTCTTCGATGCCGACCTGATTGTCAACCTTGAGGAGGGTGAAAAAGAGGGAACCATGGAAAAAGAGGCGATCAAAAAGGCCATAGACCAAAAATTCCTCACAGCCGCGGGAAGAGAAGAGGCAGAGAAACGTTTTTTTAACGGTTCAGGTTGACCCTGCTGCAGAAACGATTATACTTCAGGGAACCCTTTGCAGCGGTTCCCGTTTACAGACCGGGAAATAGATTTAAAAGGAAAACAGCCATGAAAGTAATGAGAAAGATCATTGAGATTGATGAAGAAGCGTGTGACGGATGCGGCGATTGCATCCTGTCCTGTGACGAGCGGGCCATCCAGATTGTCGACGGCAAGGCAAAGGTTGTCAAGGAGATGTACTGCGACGGCCTGGGGGCCTGCCTCGGGGAGTGCCCCCAGGGTGCACTGAAGCTGGTTGAGCGCGAGGCCGAGGAGTTCGATGAAAACGCCGTTGAAGCGCACCTGGCAACACTTGCAGAAACTGAGGAGACTGAGGAGACTGAGAAGGGACCCGCTGCCTGCGGCTGCGGCTGCCCATCCGAAACCCTTGAAACCTTTCCAGGGGAGAGCAAAAGCTGCCAATCCGCCGCTGTCCAGCCAAAGATCAGCAGCAGCCACTCATCCCTGGGCCACTGGCCGGTGCAGATCCGTTTGATCCCTCCCCACGCCCCTTTTCTGAAAAACGCCGATCTTGTGGTGGCTGCCGACTGCGTGCCGGTGGCGCTTCCGTCGTTTCACAGCGATTTTCTAAAAGACCGGGCCGTGATGATCGGATGTCCGAAGTTTGACGACAAAGAGGAGTACACCAACCGGTTCACAGAGATGTTCAAAACCGCAGGCATCAAGAGCGTCACCGTTCTGATCATGGAGGTCCCCTGCTGTTCCGGACTGCCCGGCATCGTGAAAAAAGCCATGGAAAGGGCAAAGCAGGATATTCCCCTCCGAGAGGTCGTGGTCAGTGCCAGGGGAGAGATTGTTTCGTGAAGTGGTCCAGCCAGGCCCAGGAAGCCTTGTGATGCTCGGAGGATGTCTGGGACGTCACCCCCGGCTTGCCCTGGAACTTCCAGGCCTGTACGCCTGTGATGAGGTGCTCTCCATCATAAAAAACGCCCTTGACTTCTACAAAAAAAACGCCACAGGGGGAGAAAGGTTTTCCCATATTTTTGAAAAAAGAGATGTAGAGGAGATCACAAAACAGCAGTTCTAATATGGAAGAGAGCCATTGGCCTTGCAAAGCAGCATACCGACCCTGAAGCCGGCTCCTTGGGTTGATTGATTTTTCTCTATTTGGTGTTGCAATTGATACAAAAATGTGTCATTTAACATAGAGAGACCAAAGATTCAACCCAGACCCCTCCCAGGAAAAGGCACCCCATGAATGAACTGATACGCGCCATGATGACCAATGAAAACCTCAATATCATCCTGGACAGCCTGCAGATAGGCATCATTGTCCACACCCCGGACAGGACCATCACCTTTTTCAACAGAGAATCGGAGAGAATCACCGGCTACCTCAGGGAAGAGGTGCTTGGCAGGGACTGCCACGAAGCGTTCAAGGCCCCTTTCTGCGGAGACAAATGCTCTTTTTGCGACAGGGCCCCGGAATTCAACGGCACCCCAAAAATGTATCCGTTGAACCTTGTCACCAAAAAAGGGGAGACCCGCCACGTGGAGATGGCCGTCTCCCCCATTACCGGAACGGACAAGGTGTTCAAGGGAGTCATCGCCTCGTTCAGGGACATGACAGAGCTGTTCAACCTTTCTCTGAAAGCCGAATCCATGTCAAGCTTTGCCGGCATCATCGGCAATGACAAGGCCATGCAGACCATTTTCAAACAGATCCAGGACGTTGCTCTGTACACCTACCCTGTCCACATCTTCGGAGATACCGGCACGGGCAAGGAGCGGGTGGCCTGTGCCATCCATGATATCAGCTCCTTCGGCAACGGCGCATTCGTACCGGTCAACTGCGGGGCCATCCCCGAGGGTATCGTGGAGAGCGAACTCTTCGGCCATGTGAAGGGGGCCTTTTCCGGGGCGGTCAAGGAGCGCAAGGGACGATTTGAACTGGCCCACAAGGGCACCCTTTTTCTTGATGAAGTGGCCGAACTGCCATTGCAGATCCAGGTGAAGCTGCTTCGATTCCTCGAAGAGGGAACCTTTGAGAAGGTCGGCGGTGAAAAGCGGGTATCGGTTGAGACAAGGATCATCAGTGCAACCAACAAGGATCTGAAAAAAGAGGTCAAGACGGGCAGGTTCCGGGAGGACCTCTTCTACCGGCTCCACGTAATCCCGATTGTTCTCCCCCCCCTGAGAAGGCGAAAAGACGACATCCCCCTACTGGCCAGCCATTTTCTCGACGAAGCAAAGGAAAACAGCCCCGACACCACTTCACCGGTACTTGCCAAGGAGACCCTCTCGGTGATGATGGATTATCAGTGGCCGGGAAACGTCAGGGAACTGAAAAACGTCATCCAGTTTGCCCTGGTGCGGTGCCAGGGGGAGAAAATTCTGCCATCCCACCTGCCCGACGAGATCATCAGCGCCGGAAAACACACCGTCCCGGACCTCCCTGCCCCTGAAAAGCCCGTTTCTGTCAGGGGCAAGCTTGAGCTGGAATCGGTAAAAGAGGCCCTCACAAGGGCTGGCGGCAACAAATCCAAGGCGGCACGGCTGCTGGGGGTGGGCCGGGCAACCCTGTACCGGTTCCTTGCCCGAAACCGGGAGATGCAGGTGTATGCCGACCGCTTTTAAAAATCGGCGAGTCAGCCGGCCTGATTCGCTTTCCGTGGGACCGGCAGCCACTGGTGATCATGTTATCCTAAACTGCGGTGGGAAATCAGGGTCTGCCGCGACTGAAAATTGCTTTACCAACCGACCTGAATGGAGAGAAAACCATGGAAAATGATAATTCCGGGCAGTTAGTGCGCTCCACGATAAGCCTGGAGCCGCTCATGGCGTTCTGGGAAGAGAACCTCGTTCCCGAATGCAGCCAGATGGCATCACTGTACAGCCAGATCAGGAAAAGAATCGACGAACACCCGGAACTTTTCCAGAAGATCCAGGAGGGGCTGGCATTTGACGACCACCACGACATCGTCAAACCCCTGATGACAGCACTCTTTCCCATGGCTTCCTTTGACCGGGAGATCATGGGGGCGTTGAAGCCGTGCACCCTGGAACCATTCTTTGTCACCCCGGAGTTCCAGAGAATCTTCCTTGACAACGAACATTTAACCCAAACCGTTCTTGAAAAGAGAATCAAAACGGAAGCCGAGCAAAAACGGCTGAAGATCTTTCTGCTGATCCTGGACAGGATATACGATATTTCCTGCCGGCGTCTGGAAAGCGTGGACATCAAGAGAGTACCGGACCAGAAAACAGGGTTGACAAGGTATTTTGGGGTCACTTCGGATTTCCGGTTTCTCAGGGTCTCTTCTTTGTCGCCGGTAAAAGAGCTGTCAGACCAAGCCCGGAAGGTGATCAGAAACAACCTGGCCAATGTCCGGGTGCTGGAGCAGTACATCGACCTGGACCAGTTTGAATTCTCCGGCTTTACCCTGGTAAAGGCCCTGGACGTCACAGAATCCGAAGTGGTCTCGGCCCTTGAGCGGGACCTCATCGAAGAGCACTCGATCTTTTCGGCCAGGGGAATCCAGCTTTTGGAAAAAAGGCTTCACACCCTTTTCCAGCGCCAGGACATCTTTCTTGGCATCGGTGCCATCCAGGATGACCAGATTCTGATGATCAAAAGCGACTGCCCCTCCAACATCAACTGCCTCTTTTCCAACTCCCGCCACATTCCCATGGATGAAATCGAGGGGTCGGTGTGGACCCGGGCGGTCCAGGAGGATGAACCCCTGAGGATCGCCGACCTGTCCCAAAAAGAGGAACTGGTTGCCGCTGAAAAACAGGCTGTAGCCGCCGGTATCCGTTCCATGCTTATCTCTCCTCTGACCTACCACGGCAAAACCATCGGGCTTGTGGAGATTTTCACCGCAAACCCCGACGATCTCGGCCCCTTTGAGACCTCTCTTCTGGAGCAGGTGATCCCGATTTTTTCCGTTGCCCTGAAGAGGGGGCTGGAGGAGATGGACAAGCAGGTGCAGTCGATTATCAAGGAAAAATGTACCGCTGTGCATCCCTCTGTGGAGTGGCGGTTTGAAAAGGCAGCCATGGGACACATGGAGCGCCTGCGCAGCGGAGAGACCAGCTCTGAAATGGAACCGATTATTTTCAAGGATGTGGTCCCCTTTTACGGGCAGACCGATATCCGGGGCTCTTCCAAAGCCAGGAACAGAGGAATCCAGGCTGACCTTTCCCGTCAGCTGCATCTGGCCCTGGACATTGTATCTGCCAGTGAAGCGATCCGGCCGTGGCCGATTTTAAAAGAGTTTACATACCGTATCCAGACCCGCCTGGACCAGATCAACCAGGGGGTGCCCTCTGGTGATGAAAACGGTGTCGCCGCCCTCCTCCATTACGAGCTGGGCCCGGTCTTTGACGACCTGGAAGAACTTGACAGGGATGTGGCCGAAAAGGTCAAACTCTACAAAAAAGCCCTGGACCCGGGAACCGGCATGGTATACAACAAACGCAAAGAGTATGAAGAGAGCGTTTTTCAATTGAACCAGACCCTGTCCGCCCACATGGACCGGGAAGACAGCCTGGTCCAGGAGAGCTTTCCCCACTATTTTGAAAAACGCCAGACCGACGGGCTGGATTATATGATGTATATCGGGGCATCCATGAACAAAAACCAGCAGCTTTCCCGGTTTCACATCCAGAACATGACCCTGTGGCAGCTCATACTGGCCTGGGGGTTGGCCAGGGAAACGGAAAAGATCAAACCCCGCCTGAAAGTTCCCATGGATGTCTGCCACCTGATCCTGGTCAACCACACGCCGCTCTCCATCCGGTTCCGGTTTGACGAAAAACGGTTTGACGTGGACGGGGCCTATGATGTCCGCCACGAAATCATCAAATCACGGCTGGACAAGGCCCTGGTCAAGGGCTCCAAAGAACGCCTCACCCAGCCGGGCCGCATTGCCGTTGTCTATGCCAACCCGGAAGAGGAACAAGAGATCCGCCGGCACATTGACTTTCTCACCAGCCAGGGCAGGCTGTGCAATGACATGGAGCGCCTTGACCTGGAAGACATGCCCGACGTCAGTGGGATGAAGGCCATCAGGGTGGGGGTTGACCTCGCTGCAAAGGCCGACAATGTGGTTGAGATGAAATTCGGGTAACCAGAGGAAGCGTCCATGGCAAAAGAGCTGAAACAAGGGCTGGAGAGTCTCTATGCTGTATACAACAAACAGGAGTATATCGATCCTGACCCCCTTCTGTTTCTGCACAACTACCCGGAAAAAAAAGACCGGGAAATCGCCGGCCTGATCGCCGCCTGCTTTGCCTATGGGCAGGTAGCCCAGATCATGAAAACAGTGGGAACGGTCCTTGACAGACTTGCCCCCTCGCCTTTTGCCTATCTTGCCCAACGCACAGAAAAGGAAATTGCCGGTGATTTCAGAGGATTCAAATACAGGTTTGCAAAGGATCACCATATAACAGGCCTCCTAAGGGGGATCCAAAGGACTGTGAACCGGTTCTCTTCCCTGGAAAACTGTTTTGCCTCACCCCTTGACCGAAAGAACAGCTCGGTTCAGCAGGGACTTGCCACCCTGTTTGATGAGATCTCCCCGAACAGGGAGTGCGGTCATCTCATGGCAGACCCCAGAGGCACCAGCGCCTGCAAGCGAAGCCACCTGTTTCTGCGGTGGATGGTGAGAAAGGACAGGGTCGATCCCGGGGGATGGCAGCGAATAAGCCCGTCACAGCTCATTGTTCCCCTGGATACCCACATGTACAAAACCGGCATTTTGCTTGGGTTCACGGCAAGGAAAAGCCGGGATATGAAAACCGCCCTGGAGATCACCCGGGGATTTCAAACCATCACACCAGCAGATCCTGTCAAATACGATTTCTGCCTGACCCGGTTCGGCATCCGGCAGGGGCTGACCATGGAAAAGTTAAAACAGGTTCTGCTGAACTGACAGTGGCCCATGCTATGACCAACTCCGGCCGGTGCAGGCAGAGGCTTTTTCCATGGCGGTCAGAGGTCACCCTGGCCGGTAAATTGCATAAAACACCAGGGACAAACCAATCAGAATGAACAATGACAACCTGCAGCCATTGGAGCAGAAGATGACAGACAAAGGACACCTGCTGCCGCCGTTACTGAAGGGCACACTGATAAAGCGGTACAAGCGGTTTCTTGCCGATGTTGAACTGGAAACAGGAAAAGCGGTTACGGCCCACTGCCCCAATTCGGGATCGATGATGGGATGCGCCGCTCCCGGCTCCCCGGTGTGGATCTCAACCAGCAGCAACCCCAAACGTAAACTCAAGTACACCTGGGAACTGGTCCAGGTGCCGGGCACCCTGATCGGCATCAACACCCAGGTCCCCAACAAACTGGTAAAGCAGGCCATTGAAAACGGTCTGATAGAGGAGCTGGCCGGTTACGACCGGGTAAGGGCCGAGGTGAAAGTGAGCGACCACACACGGCTCGACCTGCTGCTGGAAAGAGAGAGCGGTGAAAAATGCTATGTGGAGGTGAAAAACTGCACCCTGGTCCAGGAGGGGGTGGCCATGTTTCCCGACGCTGTGACCACCCGGGGGCAGAAGCACCTTGACGAGCTGGAACGCCTTGTCTCCCAGGGCCACCGGGCAGTGATCTTCTACCTGATCCAGCGCATGGATGCCGTGGTTTTTCAACCGGCGGTCATGATCGACCCCGTATACGGGGAAAAACTCGAAAAAGCGGCAAAAAACGGAGTGGAGGTGATCACACGGAACACTATTATTGACACCGGCAGCATCCGGACAGGCAGCTCTGTGCCGGTTCGCCTGACCCATGGAGTGACAACCCGGCTTTCCTAACCGCTCTTAGGGAGTGTCTTGTATCAGGACCTGTTTTGTTCCAGCATATTTTTGTAAATAAGATAGTATTTGTTGATGTTGCTCACATAGGTCACCGGCTCCTCTCCCACAAGCCGGAGGGTGCCGATTTCGACATTGCGAAACCATCTATCAGGATTGAGTCCCATTTTTTCTGTCAAGGCCCGTGCCCGTCTTATTTTGGCAGGCCCTGCATTGTACGCGGCAAGGGCCAGTCGCACCCGGTCATTGGGGGCAATGTTCTCACCGCTGAAATACCTGCTTCTTACAAAATCGAGATATTTTACCCCTGCATGGATATTGTTTTCAGCCTTGTGAATATTGTCAATGGCGATTTTTTTATCCAAGGCCGTTGACGGCAGAACCTGCATGACGCCCACAGCACCCTTGGTGCTGGTTTTGGAGTTGTCCAGTCCCGACTCCTGAAAAGCCACGGCCATGATTAAAAGCCAGTCAAAATTGTATTGTTTTGCATATTTTTTTATCTGGTTTTTATAATTTTTTAAATTGTCCCAGTTTTCAATATTCCCGGGATTCTTTAATTTTTTTGAATTTTTATAATACCGGTTAAAATAGATATTGCCCAGCAGGCTCCCTTTTTTGTGTTTTTCCAGAAACCGGTTAAGGCTCTTTTTCAGCTGGGGATTGTTTTTCCGCACCGCCCAGGCAATTTGGGAACCACTCCTCACTTTGGCTTCTCGGTGCAGTTCAATATCCGGCAGAACCTCTGACCAGATCTCTGCGATATGGCTGTCGGCAACGGTTGCTGAAACAGCGTTTGCATTGACCATTTCAAGGAGGATTTCAGTTTCAAGGTCTTCATTGGCAGGAATAATCTGTACCTGTTTGCTGCCACGTTCTTCGAGCTCCCTGTTAAGGGCTTCCAGACTTTCGTAGTAGCTGCTGCTTTTCCTTACCCAGACCTTCCTGCCGGCCAGGTCATATCTGGTTTCAGGGGCAAAGCCGCCTTGAGCGGTCACAGCAATTTCATCGATATCCTTGAGATAAGGAGCGGTAAAATCGACGACTTCCCTCCTTTTCGCGGTGATGGTAAGACCAGCGGCTGCGATATCGCCATAACCGCTGTTCAGCATGGGAAAAAGCTGGTCTCTTGCAACCGGTATGAATTCCATAACCGTTTTCAGCTCTTTGTTTTTCCTGCTGCGGTTTAAATAGCTCTCATACTCCTTTAGCAGGGAATATTCATACCCGATCAAATGGCCATTGTGAATATAAAAATTTGTCCTGTTTATCGTTGTCAGAACCCGCAGGTATTTTCGTTTGAGGATCTTTTCAAGGTCACTGGTGTTTTTTCCGGTCAGGTGGGTTCCCAGGGGAAGCACACGCTTCTGGGGGGCATCCCCTTTATCAGCTTCACTTCTTACAACTGACTGTAGTTTGTCATCAGACTGGACAACACTGTTTTGAAGGTACCGTGCCGAAAAAAAACAGGCCGTTAAAATCACAGCCGTAACAACCCCGGCGACTATCACTTTTTTTTTCATCACCCCCCCCCTCCTTGTATACACCCCATGATTACAGCATCACATCAAAAGACGAAACAGTTGCCCTGCCAAATGTGACGAGCGGCCGATGTTATGACCAACGACTGTTTTTTTTATTTTCTGGCAT
>JAWOGI010000235.1:0-9547 GCA_046496975.1 Desulfobacteraceae bacterium
ATTTAAGGCAAATAGACGGAGAAACAAGGTGCTCAAGCTCGCCCGGGGGTTCAGAGGCGGGAGAAGCAAGCTTTACAGAACGGCCGCCGATGCCGTTGACAAGGCGTTGATGTATTCCTACCGGGACCGCAGGGTCCGCAAGAGGGACTTTCGCAAGCTCTGGATCATGCGGATCAATGCCGGTGCAAGAATGAACGACCTTTCCTACAGCAAATTCATGTATGGTCTGAAACTTGCCAATATTGATCTTGATCGTAAAGTACTGGCTGAACTGGCTGTTTCTGATCCTGCCGGGTTCTCCCAGATAGCCTCAAAGGCTGCTGCCCGGATTTAAGCCATGAACAAGCAGGCGCTGATTGCGTTTTTACGGCCCGGGCAGCATCGGGGGCTGCTGTTAAGATGTACGCCCTGTTCCAGCTGGTGTGGAGATTTTTGTGGAAAAAAATATACAAGAGATTGAAAAAGAGGCCTTTGCCGAGCTCGAAGCAGCTCCGGGCCTGGACGAAGTAGAGGTCCTTTCCACCAAGTATCTTGGCAGAAAGGGCGTTTTGACCCGCTTTTTGAGAAACATTGCCCAGCTTGACGAGGCGGATAGGCCGGCTGCAGGCAAGAACGCCAACATTCTCAAGGCAAAAATTGAAGAGGCCGTCCAGAACCGGATGGAGAAGTTTGCCTCTGAGGAGCAGGGCCAGGGCGACGCTGTCGACATCACCCTGCCCGGCAGAACAATGGCAAGGGGGAGTGTTCACCCTGTCACCCGGATAACCCGGGAGATCTCGGATATCTTTTTAAAGCTTGGCTTTGATATTGTTGAAGGCCCCGAGGTGGAGACCGATTACTACAACTTCGAGGCCCTGAATATCCCCAAGTATCATCCTGCCAGGGATATGCAGGATACCTTCTATCTCTCGGACAGCATTGTCCTGAGGACCCACACCTCTCCCACCCAGCCAAGGGTCATGGAAAAAAGCAGGCCTCCGGTGCGGATTGTGGCGCCGGGCAAGGTCTACCGGTGCGATTCCGATTTGACCCACACCCCCATGTTTCACCAGATCGAAGGGCTTATGGTGGATGAAGATGTCTCCTTCGGGGATTTAAAGGGGATTTTAAACACCTTTATTCACCAGCTCTTTGATGAAAACACATCCCTGCGGTTCCGGCCCAGCTATTTCCCCTTTACCGAACCCAGTGCCGAGGTGGACATCCAGTGCGTAATCTGCCGGGGAGAGGGGTGCCGCATCTGCTCCAGGACCGGCTGGCTTGAAGTACTCGGTGCCGGTATGGTTCATCCGGCTGTTTTTGAAAATGTGGCCTACGATACAGACAAGTATTCGGGTTTTGCCTTTGGCATGGGGATAGAACGCCTTGCCATGCTGAAATACGGCATTGACGACCTGAGGAAGTTTTTTGAAAATGACATGCGTTTTTTAAGGCAGTTTTGATATGAAAGTGAGTTTGAGCTGGTTAAACGAGTATACCACTATTGATTCCCATCCCCAGGAGCTGGCAAGCCGGCTCACCATGGCAGGTCTGGAAGTGGAATCCTTTACACAGATTTATGACTACCTTGACGGGGTTGTGGTGGGACGGGTGGAGAAAACCGCCAGCCATCCCAAGGCGGACAGACTCAGTTGCTGCCGGGTGAATGTGGGCGACAGGGTGGTGGACATCGTCTGTGGTGCCCCCAATGTGGAAGAGGGGAAGACCTATCCCTGTGCACTGCCCGGGGCTGTTCTGCCCGGTGATTTCAAGATCAAGAAAAGCAAGCTTCGGGGGGAGGTCTCCGAGGGGATGCTCTGCAGCGGTGCCGAGCTGAAGCTGGATTCCGATTCCGCCGGCATTATGCCCCTGGACCCGGGTCTTGCGCCGGGAACTTCTTTGACCGAGGCCATGGCGCTGTCGGACTACCTCTTCGATATCGATCTGACCCCCAACCGCCCCGACTGTCTCTCCGTAATCGGTGTGGCCAGGGAGGCTGCTGTGTTCCAGAAAAACCCGGCTCCTCCTGTGTTGCCCGAGGTCGTTTTTCCTCCTGGTGGGGCTGAAACCGGCGGGGTTGAAAACAGATCCATCCACGACGCGGTGAAGGTGGCGATCCTCGATCCGGATCTCTGCCCCAGATACGCAGCTGGTTTGCTGGTGGATGTGGAGGTGAAACCTTCTCCGTTCTGGCTGCAGCAGAGGCTGGAATCCGTTGGCATGACCCCGGTGAACAACGTTGTGGATGTGACCAATTTCGTCATGCTCGAGACCGGACAGCCCCTCCACGCCTTTGATTACGACCTTATTGCCAAAAAAAGAATAGAGGTCAAACGGGCCGGCGCTTTCCTTGAATTCACCACTCTGGATGGTAAAGAGCACCGGCTTGATCCTGATACCCTGATGATCTGTGACGGTGAAAAACCCGTTGCCATTGCCGGTGTCATGGGCGGTGTGAACTCTGAAATTTCCAGCACCACCACCCGGGTGCTGGTGGAAAGTGCCTGCTTTAACGCAGTTTCCGTAAGAAAGGCGGCCAAGAAATCCGGTATTGCCACGGACGCGTCCCACCGGTTTGAGAGGGGCGTGGACCCCCTTGGCACCAGGGACGCCCTGGTCCGGGCAATGGCGCTCATGGTGGAAATTTCCGGTGCTTCGGCGGTAAACGATCTCATTGACAACCGGCCTGTGGCGGTAGAATCCCTGGTGATTGACATTGACCCGGACCAGGTGAACCGCCGTCTTGGAACGACGCTTGCGCCGTCAGAGATCCAGGCTCTTCTCCGGTCCGTTGCCTTTCAGGTGAACCGCGGGGAAAACAATTCTCTGGTGGTGGAAGTTCCCTCTTTCCGGGTTGATGTGACCCGGCCCGAGGACATCTTTGAGGAGGTTGCACGGCTGTTCGGGTATGACAATATCAAAACCACCTTTCCGGCTATTCCCGCCAAGAGGGAAAAGCTCGCTCCAAAGATTTATTTCCGGGACAGGGTCAAGGAGATAATGACAGGTTTCGGGTTTACCGAGGCGGTGAACTACAGTTTTACCGCTGCCGATGTTTGTGATCAGCTGGCCCTTGCCCCGGACGATCAGCGCCGCAGCCAGGAGGTGATCCTCAACCCCATTTCCGAAGAGCTCTCCGTGCTGAGAAGCTCCCTTGTTCCCGGGCTTCTGATGAACATGCGGCAGAACTGTTCCAAGCAGGTGGAAGATCTCAGGCTGTTTGAGATCGGCAAGGTTTTTTTTGCACGGCAGAAGGGAGAACAGCCCCTGGAGAGGGAACGGATGGCCGGTCTCTGGACAGGTGCAGCCTCCCACGCCTCGTGGTACGCCAAAAAAAGAGAATGCGATTTCTTTGATCTCAAGGGCGCTGTTGAGGGACTGTTCGACGCCCTTGGCATCGATGACGTCACTTTTTCCAGGGCGACGGCAGCCGATTACCCCTATTTCAAAAAAGGGCACGGTGCCGTGGTCGAAAAGAAAGGAGTTCCCATTGGCACCCTGGGTCAAATCGATGCGCCGGTTCTCAAGCAGTTCAGCCTCAGGCAGGAGGTCTTTGTTTTTGACATGGAGATGGAGGCCCTCATTGAGCTGCTGCCGGCGGAGGTGACAGCCCGCTCCCTTCCAAAATATCCTTCCATTTCACGGGATATCACTATTATTGTGGATTCGATGGTGGAGGCCGGAGCCGTCGGGGCTGAAATCAGAAAGCTCATGGAGAGAGAAGATCTCATTGAAGACTTTTTTTTCTTTGATCTTTACCAGGGGGAATCTCTTGGCAAAGGAAAAAAATCCCTCTCCTTTCGCCTGGTGTACCGATCCTCTGAAAAAACCCTGAAAGAGAAAAAGATCAAGGGGCTCCATGCCTGGGTTTCAAAGGTGCTCATGGAGCGGTTCGACGGTGATCTTCCCTCCTGACGGGGATCTATTCTCTCCTTTCCCCTCTCCCCTGGTTTAAGCGGCGCATGGCCGGGGGGTGTCGGGGGAGTGCAGTTTTTTGTTGACTTTCTTTTTCTTTTATCTTATACTTTGCAATTGATATGCGGGCATAGCTCAGTTGGTAGAGTACAAGCTTCCCAAGCTTGGTGTCGCGAGTTCGAATCTCGTTGCCCGCTCCACTTCTTCCTGTTCACAGGGGAACATGGCAGGCATTGATTTGAGAGTATGAATAGTGTGAGTTGTACCTCTGAAAACGGGCTTTGCCCGTTTTTGTGTTTTTAGGGCAATGGGTTGCCCAGGGTAAGATCAGGAGTTTTCAAAAAAGATGGCAGGAAAAATATCAGGGGATAAACATTCTATTGTTTCAAGAATAGAGGAGGCTGCTGCTCCTCTCTGTCTTGCCGAAAACATCGAGCTTGTTCATGTGGAACTGCTCAGCGGCCGTAATGACATGATTGTCAGGGTTTCCATCGATAAACCCGGCGGGGTTACCATTGATGATTGCGCTTTTATCAGCAGGCAGCTTGGGGATCTTCTTGATGTTCACCTGGATGAAATGGGCGCCTACCGGCTGGAGGTGGCGTCCCCCGGGCCGAAAAGACCGTTGAAAAAACAGGCTGATTATGAAAGGTTTCAAGGCTCCAGGGTGAAAATTGAACTTGTTGAACCCATCGATGGCCAGAAAAGATTTACGGGGATCCTTAATGGGTTCAAAAAGGGGCTTGTTGAACTTGCTGTGGACAAAGAAATTCGAAAGTTTCAGCTGGAACAGATCGGCAAGGCTCGACTTGCATAGAAAAGGCGCACATGGAGATCTATTATGCTTATTACAGATATTAAACGGGTCCTAGAACAGGTAGGCCGTGAAAAAGGAATTAATACAGCTGTTCTCATAACCGCTCTGAAAGAGGCTGTTGAATCGGCGGCAAGAAAAAAACTCGGGGCCCGGGCTGATATTGAAGTGCACTATGAGGAAAAAACCGGTGAAGTGGAGGTTTTTCAGTTTAAAGAGGTGGTCGAGGCGGTTGAGGATCCCGTGGTGGAGCTGACGCTGGAAGAGGGGCTGGAGTACGATGCCGAGTGTGAGTTCGGTGACAGCCTCGGCATCAAGGTGGACACATCCATGTTTGGCAGGATTGCCGCCCAGGCGGCAAAGCAGGTCATTATCCAGCGGATGAAGGCGGCGGAACGGAATGCGGTGTACGAGAATTTCATCCATAAAAAGGGCGAGATCATCAACGGCATTGTCCAGCGTGTCGACCGGGGAAACATCATTGTCAACCTCGGCCAGGCAGAGGCGGTACTCAATTCAAGGGAGCAGGTTTCCAGGGAGCACTACAAGCGGGGGGATCGGATCAGGGCGTATATACTGGATGTACTGGAAGAGACCAGGGGTGCCCAGGTTATTCTTTCCAGGGTCCATGCGGATTTTGTTGCCAGGCTCTTTGCCGCTGAAGTACCTGAGATTTCCGAGGGCATCGTCACTATCAAGGGTGCAGCCAGGGAAGCGGGGGTCCGGTCCAAGATAGCGGTCAGTTCTTCGGATTCGGATGTTGATCCCGTGGGCGCCTGTGTGGGCATGAAGGGAAACCGGGTGCAGAACATTGTCCAGGAGCTTCGGGGGGAGAAGATCGATATCGTTCCCTGGAGCCCGGATGTCGCAAAATTTGTGTGCAATGCCCTGGCCCCTGCCGAGATTACCAGGGTGATCATCGACGAAGACAACAAGAGTATGGAAGTGATTGTCGGGGATGAATTTCTCTCCATTGCCATCGGTAAAAACGGACAGAATGTGCGTCTGGCCTGTCGGCTTACCGGCTGGCACCTTGAGGTGATGAGCGAGAAGGAGTATTCAAAGCAGCTCAAGCAGGGGTATGATGCGTTGATGACCATCCCGGAGATGAAACTTGCCTGGGCCGAAGCCATTTACAGCAGCGGCTTCTCCTCGCCGGCGGAGCTCGCCAGAGCTTCTGTGGAAGAGCTCTGTCAGGCGGTTTCCATTTCAGAATCCGATGCCCAAAAAATTATCGAAAATGCCGGGCAGGTTCTTGTTTTGTCGGAAAACCTCCAGGAAACCCCGGAAGAACAAGAGGTCCGTGCAGGTTCCGATATGGATGCCCTGGAACAGGAAACGGCAGACAGCGATGATTCACTTGAAGGGCCGGCCAACGATGGCGACCAGGATGAGCAGAATTCAGCCAATGACGATGATCGGGCTGGGCAGCCGGCAGCCGGCGAAGCACCGGTTCAGGACGATTTGACAGAGAGTGACGACGGGGCTGGGAGCACCACCGGCAATGATGGTGATGCTGCTGAACCGGGAGAGGGCATTTCCAGGGAAGCGTCGGAATAGAGAGATGATGGCCCCATGGGTCCGGAAGTCATGCAGGTTGGTTTGAAGGTAATAGAGAACGTATTTAAATAATAGAAGAAGATTTGGGGGAACATATGGCAAAAATCAGGGTATATGAGCTGGCCAAAAAGCTGAACATGACGAATAAAGCGCTGCTTACAAAGCTTAAGGCTATGAACATAGAAGTGAAAAGCCATATGAGCTCTCTGGAAAACGGCACAGTCAAGACGGTGAAAGACACCTTGTTCGGCAACAGGGACAAGGGCGATGAAACCAGGGTGAAAACATCTGTCATACGGCGGCGCAAGGCCCGGGAACCGGAGAAAAAACAAAATGTTTCAGGTGGTGATGAATCCGGTTCTGAAGAAGAGACACCACGGCGGGAAGAAGAGCAGCCGGCAGCACCTGCTGCTGCTGATGCCGGTGAGAAGGCGGCCGCTAAAAAACGATCGTTCCCTGCAAAGGAAAAGCCGGGGGCAAAGACTTCTGACGGGCAGGACGAGTCGGCTGTGGGTCAACCGTTATCAGAGCAAAATTCTGCCCGGGAGGTTACAGCCGGGGAGGCACCTGATGAACCTGTCCGGGACATGGACGGCAAAGAGGAGACTGGTGATGTCGAAACAACCGAACCCGGTCATGGGAAACAGTCTATAGGGGGTGAAGTGGAAACTGCGGAATATCCAGCTGAAACCGCTGAAAAACCAGCGGCGCAGGGTGCAGGGCCGGAAAAGCTCAAAGAGACGGCGGACGGTGAAAAAATGTCTTCCGAAGCCCGAGCATCCGGAGATGCCGTACAGGAAACGGTTTCTTCAGAAGCCGGGTATATGGAAAAAGAGAAGGTGGAAACGATCCCTTCAGAATCCGGTGAGACCGAGAAAGAGGCCGAAGAAGAGGCCGAGAAAGAGGTTGAACAAGAGACCGAACAAGAGACCGAAGAAGAGAGCCCTTCAGAAAACGGATCAGTTTCCCCTGCAGATGCCGGTGAGGCCCCCCCCTCTGAGACCCATGTGGCAGGTGACAAAGAAGAGAGCGATGACCGGAAAAAGAAGAAAAAGAAGAGTAAAAAATCGGCAGAACCTGCCAAGATAATCAAGATGGCTGTTCCTCCCTCCATCGCCCAGCCAAAGAAAAAGGCCAAACCGGAGAAAAAGAAAGAGGGGGTAAAAAGCAGGAAAAATTTTGCAAACAAGGATGCTGCACCCGCCAGACCCCAGAAAAAGGCCCCTGCCGCACCTGCTCCGGGGGAAGGCCCCGTGGTTCAAGATCCTGACCAGACAAAGGATACCGGCAGAGCTAAGAAAAAGGACTGGAAGAAAAAATCGGGAAAACAGGATGCCCCGGCCTTTGAAGAGAAAAAAGGCGGTGCTCGAAAGAAAAAATCCGTTGTAGAGGGCAAGGATCTCTACGAGAAAAAGGGGTTTGGCAACAAGAAGCGGCAGAAAAAAGATTTCAAGTCAAAGAAAAAGCCCTCCACCCAGAAAACCCAGATCACAACCCCCAAGGCCATCAAGCGGCGTATCAAGATCGATGAGACCATAGAACTTGCCGAACTTGCCAAACGCATGGGGATAAAAGCCAACCAGATGATTCAAAAACTCATGGGGCTGGGGGTCATGGTGACGGTGAACCAGACCATCGATTTTGATACCGCCTCCCTGGTGGCAGCAGAGTTTGACTATGAAGTGGAAAAGGCCTCTTTTGAAGAGGATCTGCTGATCCATGCCAAGCAGGACGATATCGATGATTCGGAAAAAAAGGTGCTGCGGTCTCCTGTGGTAACCATCATGGGCCATGTGGACCATGGTAAGACCTCCCTCCTCGACGTGATCCGAACGTCCAAGATAACCACCGGCGAGGCCGGCGGAATCACCCAGCACATCGGTGCGTACAGCGTGGAAACCACCAGCGGCGTCATCACCTTCCTCGATACCCCCGGCCATGCCGCCTTCACCTCCATGCGCTCCAGGGGGGCTCAGGTTACGGACATCGTTGTTCTGGTGGTGGCTGCAGATGACGGCGTCATGCCCCAGACCATCGAGGCGATCAACCACTCCAAGGCGGCAGGGGTTCCAGTGGTCGTGGCGGTGAACAAGATGGACAAGCCCGATGCCGATCCGGACAAGGTGATTCGTCAGCTGTCCGAACACGGCCTTGTTGCAGAGGAGTGGGGCGGTGATGTTATTTTTGCAAGGGTTTCCGCCAAGGCCAAACAGGGAATCAACGAACTTCTTGAGATGATTCTCCTCCAGGCTGAGGTCCTTGAACTCAAGGCCAATCCGGACAAGCTGGCCTCGGGACATGTGGTAGAGTCCCGACTGGATGCCGGCAGGGGGCCTGTGGCAACGATCCTGGTGGAACAGGGGACTCTCAAAGCCGGCCAGCCGGTGGTGTGCGGGCTCCATTCGGGAAAAATCCGGGTGATGATCGGAGACACGGGCAGCGATGTGGAGACGGCCGGACCCAGTACCCCGGTGGAGATTGTCGGCCTGGGCGGTGTACCCGAAGCAGGGGATGAGTTTGTTGCCCTGGATTCGGAAAAAGATGCCAAGCAGATCAGCGAGAACAGGATGCAGAAGGACCGGGCCAAGGATCTTGCCAAAAAGAGCCGTGCCAACCTGGAGAAGTTGTTTGCCAACATGGGCGCCGACGAGGTCAAGGAGCTCAAGCTCATTGTCAAGGCCGATGTCCACGGTTCCATCGAGGCCCTCAGCGATTCCTTGATGAAACTGGCCCAGGAAGAGGTGAGCATCAAGATTGTCCATTCGGGAACCGGTGCCATCAACGAGTCCGATGTTTCACTTGCCACGGTGTCCGATGCCATCATCATCGGGTTCAATGTCCGGCCCACTCCCAATGTCCGCCACATGGCCAAGGAAGAGAATGTGGATATCCGGTTCTATGACATCATCTACAATGTGATCAATGATATCAAGGCGGCCATTACAGGGCTCATGCCCTCCACCTTCCATGAAAACATTCTTGGCCGGGCCCAGGTGCGCGACACCTTTGTCATTCCGGGCAAGGGAACCATTGCCGGTTCGTTTATCCTCGAGGGCAAGATCACCAGGGGAGGCAAAGTCCGACTGATTCGGGACGGGGTTGTCAAGTGCGATTCCACGGTGGGCTCTTTGAAACGGTTCAAGGATGATGCCAAAGAGGTTGTCCAGGGGTATGAATGCGGCATCGGCATTGAAAAGTTCAACGATGTCAAGGTAGACGATATTATTGAATGCTATGAGATCCAAGAGAAGAGGCCCGAGATGGAGAGTATCAAGTCAT
>JAWOGI010000331.1:0-2782 GCA_046496975.1 Desulfobacteraceae bacterium
TGTGCCGGGAGTGCGGCCATGAATGGACCGTTGACACCCCTGTGTTTCGGTGTCCTTCCTGCAGCAGCGGCAATGTGAAGGTGCTTTCGGGCAGGGAGCTTGAGATATCCACCCTTGAGCTGGCAGAGTCAGCTACCCAAGACTAAGCTGCTCATGGCCTTTATAACAGAAATCAGGTTTAAACAGGACAGATATGGAAATCAATATTCAGAAAAAGGTTCTTGAGGTCAATGAAACCATGGCTGACAAGAACCGGAATTTTTTTAAAGAGAAAGGGGTGTTTGTTCTCAACATGATGAGCTCCCCGGGTTCGGGCAAGACAGAGACTTTGTGCAAAACCCTTGGCATGATAATGCCCGGCACCAGAACCGGGGTGATCGTGGGGGATATCTGCACCACCAACGACGCCGACCGGCTTCAAAGCACCGGGGCTGCGGTGATTCAGATCAATACGGATCAGTTTGGCGGGGACTGCCACCTGGCGGCCCACCTGATCGAGAAATCGGCCAACGAGATGGATCTGGATGCCCTGGACCTTCTGATAGTGGAAAACATCGGCAACCTGGTCTGTCCGGCGGAGTTTGATATCGGAGAGGATGCCAGGGTGGTGGTGCTCAGCGTCACCGAGGGTGAGGACAAGCCCCTGAAGTACCCGTTGATGTTTCGCCTGGCAGATGCGGCCATTTTAAACAAGACAGACCTGCTGCCCTATCTCGATTTTAATGCCCAAGAGGCCGTGGACAACATGAAACAGGTCCATCCGGATATGCCTGTTTTTGAACTCTCGGCAAAAACCAAAGAGGGGTTTGATCCCTGGGTTGAGTGGCTGGTGGCACAGGTGAAGTCAAAGTTCTCGTAAAGCACATCAATAAACAAATTTTGTTTCACAAGGAGGGATCATGGAGAGGAAAAAAGCTGCTTTTGCAGGTTCCTGGTATCCTGGAAAAGCCAGGGAGTGCCAGGATCAGATCGATTCGTTTCTTGCCGACAAATCCGGAGCTTTAAAGGGGAACTTCAAGGCGGGAATTGTGCCCCATGCCGGATGGCCTTTTTCCGGGTCCATTGCCTGCCGGGTGATCGCCTCCCTTGCCCGGGAAGAAGTGGATGCTGTGGTCCTCTTTGGCATGCACATGCACCCCGGTTCAAGGCCCTGCATACTGGCCGGCGGGGCCGTGGAGACCCCCCTGGGGGATCTTTTCGTCCACGAAGAGCTGGCCTTGGCCCTGGCACAGCGGTGCGGCATGAAAAAAGAGTCGCCCTCCTCGTTTCCCGGTGAAAACACCATTGAGCTCCAGCTGCCCTTTGTAAAGCACTTTTTCCCCAATGCTGCCATTGTGCCCGTGGGGGTTCCCCCTTCGACGGAGGCAAAAGAGATAGGCAGGGCTGCTGTGGCAGAGGCGGAAACCCTTGGCCTCGATATCGCCGTTATCGGTTCGACGGACATGACCCACTATGGAGACGGGTTTGGATTCACCCCTGCCGGTACCGGAAAAAAGGCCCATGAATGGGTGAGGAACACCAATGACAAAGAGGGTATTGACGCGCTCCTTGCCATGGATGCAGACAAGGTGATTGCCCAGGCGGGAAAAAACCATAATCTCTGCTGTGCCGGCGCGGCGGCGGGGGCCGTGGCGGCGGCGGAGAAGATCGGCGCAGTCAGGGGTGTCACCCTTGACTACGCCACAAGCTACGAGAAAAACCCGGGCAGTACTTTTGTGGGGTATTGCGGAATCCTCTTTGAAAAATAGGCCTTCTGGCTCCCCGGGGAGAGCTACACCTCTATGGTTTCACACGCCCGCCGGATTCTCGCCACGGTTTTCTCTTTTCCCAGGGCAAGGATCATCTCAAAGATCCCCGGGCTCACCGTGGTGCCGGTGAGGGCCACCCTGACAGGCTGGGCGATCTTGCCGAATTTCAGACCGGTTTCTTCCATCACCCCTTTGAAGGCGTTTTCCAGGGAGGCTTCGGTGAATGTGTCCAGGGCCTCGATGGCATCGGCGGATTTCTTCAGGGGCTCAAGGGTGGCCGGCTTGAGAAATTTTTTGGCCGCTTTTTCATCAAAAACAATGGTCTCTTTAAAATAGAACAGGGCGCTGTCGGCCATTTCCACAAGGGTTCTGCTCCTGGTCTGGAGGGTCTTGACGGCCAGGTGCAGGGGCTCACCGTTTTCCACGACAACCCCCCGCTGTTCCAGGAAGGGGAGCAGCTGCACAGCAAGCTCTTCGGCACTGCTGGCCTGGATATGCTTGGCGTTGAGGGCGTAGAGCTTTTCAATGTCAAACATGGAAGGAGATCTGCCAAGGTTGTCCATGGTGAATTTTTCAATGAGCTCCTGTCGTGTGAAAAACTCCTGATCTCCAAAGGACCAGCCGAGCCGGACAAGGTAGTTGAGCATGGCATCGGGCAGAAATCCCATATCCCTGTATTCGCTGACCGACATGGCGCCGTGGCGCTTGCTCAGCCGGGTTTTGTCCGACCCCAGCACCATGGGGACGTGGCCGAAAACGGGGAGGTCTGCTTTCAGGGCCTTGTACAGCAGGATCTGCTTGGGGGTGTTGACCAGGTGGTCGTCGCCCCGGAGGATGGTGTTGATCCCCATGGTGAGATCGTCCACCACAACGGCCAGGTTATAGGTGGGGCTGCCGTCGCTGCGCTGGATGATGAAGTCATCGATTTCACTGTTCTGGAAGGCAGTTCCCCCCTTGACAACATCCTCTACAACGGTGGTCCCCATGGACGGGGTCTTGAGCCGGACCACCCTGTTTTCCCCGCTTTCCAGGTT
>JAWOGI010000038.1:0-6796 GCA_046496975.1 Desulfobacteraceae bacterium
TCTCTTCCTTATAACGGCCATGCCCTGCGGGCACAACAAAGATAGAAAGTCGAATTAGAGGCAGCCGATTCGGGGTTTTGCCCGTAGCGGTTTTGAGCGGCAGCTGTGAGCATGGATGCTCTAAACAGCTGCCGCTCACCTCGGAGCAGCCCATGGACGGGCTGCGTGACTCGAAGAGGAGCCCTGGCTCCATGAGCGTAGGGCAATACCCCGAACCGGCTGCCGGGATTACACGACTTTCATATAAACGGGCATGGCCGGCCCATGGTCATGGAATCGGCCACAACGAAAAATGAAACGCCGCCAACGGCAAGGCTCTGGCGAGCGTTTCTTATAAAAACCCCCCATGTCCTTGCGGACACAACAAACCATGAAAGCCGTCAGCCGTCAGTAACCAGCAGGAATTTACTGGAAGCTGATTACTGAAGGCTGATGGCTGACGGCTGATGGCTGACGGCTTTCATATAAAAATTTCAGAATTTCCCTGACCATGAGGGCCGCTGTCATGTGAACCTTGGGGGGAAACAGGGCCGTGTCGGCCTCATCGGTGACAAAATCCCCCACAATGGTGACATTGCCCATGGTCTTCACCCGGATGCCGGTCATGTCGTCTCCGGCAATGCCCGATGCCGAAACCACCGGCGTGGCTGTTCCGGCAAAGGCCTCCACCACCTGTTTTTTGACAGCCTTGTCGTCCACCCCTTCCACAACAACGGCGCACTTTCGGAACAGAGAGACGATATTTTCTGAATCCAGCCGTTCACAGCAGAGGTCAACCCTCACCCGGGGATTGAGCCGCTCCAGGTTACGGGCCAGCATCCTGGTCTTCTTTTTTCCGATTTGATCGTAAAAATAGAACTGCCGGTTGAGGTTGGACGGTTCCACCCGGTCAAAATCCACCAGTGTCAACGCCTCCACCCGGCAGCGGACCAGCAGCTGGGCCACCATGGACCCGATGCCTCCGAGGCCGGCGATGCCGATCCTGGTTTTGTTCTTTTTCATATGCTCTCCCAATCCTTGAACACCGGCTGGTAACCGCTGTTTGCGATCATGGTGACCACCTCGTCAACACTGCGGTCATCGGCAATGTCAAACTGGGCCACATCCTTTCCGTCTCCCCGGGCATACCCCCCCACATCGGTTTTTGACCCTGCGGAAAGCCGGGTCACCCCCAGATGGAGCAGGCGGTCCCTGAAAGGGGCCGACTCCCTGGTGGAGATGCTCATGCCCATGCTTGGCAGGTAGATCCGCAGGGCCGTCATGAACTGGACAAACTGAAAATCCGACAGCAGATTCCGCGGGGAGATGGCATTGTCGGCCTTCTGCATGCGGGGCATGGAGAGCCCGATCTCGACATGGGGGTATTTTTTTTCCAGGAAGCGGGCATGACAGGCCATCACAAAGACCTCCCGGCAGAGATCTCCCAGACCGAAGAGGGTTCCGATGTTCACCGAGCGGAACCCCGCTTGGGCCGCCCGCTCCGGTGTTCCCAGGCGATAGACAAAATCGGCTTTTTTGCCCCAGGGGTGCACCTCCCTGTAGATGGTCCGGTCGTACACCTCCTGGTAAACGGTGAGGGCATCGGCTCCGGCCCGGTTGAGCACCTGGTACTCCTCCCGGTCCATGGGAAAGATCTCCAGGGAGATGGAGGCAAAATAGCGTTTCATCACCTGAACTGCCGCTTCAAGGTAGGAGAGAGGGGTTTTCAAATGGTCCTCGCCGGTGAGGAGCATCGTATGGCGGATGCCCGTATCGGCAAGGATCCGGCACTCCTCCTCAATTTCCTCCAGAGAGAGGCGGGTGCGCTCAAAGGGATTGGCGGCATTGAACCCGCAATAGATGCACCCGTTGGCGCAGTAGTCGGAGATGTAGATGGGGGCGTAGAGTCCCACGGTGCGCCCGAAATTCCGGACGGTCTCGTTTCTGGACCGCACCGCCATGGCTTCGATGAACGGTTCTGCCGCCGGTGAGATGAGGTTGAGAAAATCCATCCGGTTGAGCCTGACCTTGTTCAGCGAGGCCTGTACCTGATTTTCGGTCACTCTCTCCAGGTAGCCGTCAACGTCAAAGGCCAGCAGATCATCGATGCGGTCGATAAACATCATGATTTCTCCCCCAGAAATCCGGTCAGGGGCGACGATGCCCTGGCCTGGACCGTCTCTCCGGCGAGACCGGCACACCAGGCCATGCGGCCGGCTGCCACGGCCATGGCAAAGGCCTTTGCCGTTGCCGCCGGATCGGCTCTGGTGGCAATGGCCGTGTTCACCAGCACGGCATCGGCCCCCATCTCCATGGCCTGGGCCGCCTGGGAGGGCCTGCCAATGCCGGCATCCACGATCACGGGCACCTCCATGGATTCGATGAGGATGGCGATGATCTCTTCCATGCGGATTCCCCGGTTGGAGCCGATGGGGGACCCCAGGGGCATGACAGCGGCGGCCCCGGCATCCTGGAGCCGGTGGGCCATGGTCAGGTCCGGCATGATGTACGGCAGCACCTGGAACCCCTCCGATGCCAGGATGCGGGTGGCTTTCAGGGTTTCGTGGTTGTCCGGCATGAGGTACTTCATCTCGGTGATCACCTCGATCTTGATAAAATCCCCGCACCCGGCTTCCCTGGCGATGCGGGCAATGCGCACGGCCTCTTCGGCCGTCCTGGCCCCGGATGTGTTGGGCAACAGAGTGACGTTTGCCGGGATATAAGCCAGGATATCCTGTTCGCCTGCCTGAAAATCCACCCGGCGGAGGGCCACGGTGATCATCTCGGACCGGCACTGCTCCAGCATCGGGGCGATGAGTCTTCTGTCGGCGAATTTCCCCGTCCCCGTCAGCAGCCGGCTGGTAAAGGTTTTGCTGCCCAGGCGGAACCCGTCGTTTCTTTCATCGGTGTTGTTCCTGAAAACTGTTTCCATAGCGCTTCACCCCCCTCCCACAAAACTCAACAATTCAACAATATCCCCGTTACAGACGGGGGTTTTCTCCCAGGCCTCCTGCTTTATCACCCCGTGGTTGTGTTCAACAACGACACAACCGGGATCAAGGCCCTGCTCCGTTACAAGTTCCATGAGATCAGCGGCCGATGAATTGACAACTGTCCCGTTTAATTGAATTTCCATGCAATTCTCCCTGTTGGTTAACAAAAAGAAACCTGGCGGTTCTGCCCGGATCGGGCAGTGAACGGCGATGTAAATGGAATGGATTTCTCTTGAAATGAGACGTGACGTGACTCGTGAGATGTCCTCGCTTCCCTACGCCGGAATTAACCGTGTCAGGTTCCAAGGGTCAGGCTCTTAACCTTCTCAGCTTTTTACAGCTCCCCCAGCAAACAGATTTTGGATGGATTATGGAACCTTTTATCCGGTTTGTCAAGAAACATGAAGGGTTTTCTTTTCTTCGGTGTCTCCCTTGCATTCCCCAGACAAAGAGTTCCATGTCTTGTTCCCGTCTATCTGTTCATATGCGCCAGTCCAATGGCGTCTGGCGGGATTTGCAAGTTTTAACACCAGATCCGATCAGCGATAGACAGCGGCCTGGCCCCTGTTCCATTTCAAGCCGGGCTCCTTTTTCCATAGCAATTATTCCAGGGTTCTCATTTCAGGCGGGGGTTACAGCTCTTTTATCTTTTTCAGCTCTTTTATCTTGTCCCTCAGATCGGCGGCCTTTTCAAACTTCATTCTGGCAGAGGCCTGGCGCATCTCCTTTTCAAGGGAGTGGATGATGCCGTCAATATCTTCCGAACCGGCGTCGTAGGATTCCGTGGTTTCGGCAACTTCCATCTCATGGGAAAGGACCTGTTTTTCCATGGAGTAGTCAAACATCTTGATCTCCTTGATGATGGTGGAGGGAACGATCCCGTGCTCTTTGTTGTACGCCTTCTGGATAATCCTGCGGCGGTCGGTCTCATCCATGGCCTGGGCCATGGACGGGGTCTTGCGGTCGGCGTAGAAAATCACCTTGCCGGCGGAATTTCGCGAGGCCCGGCCGACAATCTGGACAAGAGATCGAAAAGAACGGAGAAACCCCTCCTTGTCGGCATCCAGCACCGCCACAAGGGAGACTTCTGGGATGTCCAGCCCCTCCCGCAGCAAATTGATCCCGATGAGCACCTCGAACACCCCCTTGCGCAGATCCTGGATAATGTCGATGCGTTCAACGGTGCCGATGTCCGAGTGGAGGTACTTGACCTTGATGCCCAGATCTGAAAAATAGTCGGTGAGATCCTCTGCCATGCGCTTGGTCAGGGTGGTCACAAGGACCCGCTCGCCGGCTTCCACGGTTTTCATGATCTCCTCGTAGAGGTCGTCCACCTGGGTTGTGGCCGGCCGCATCTCGATCACAGGGTCAAGGAGCCCTGTGGGGCGGACGATCTGCTCGGCCACCCTCTTTTCCGCCTTTTCAAGCTCATAGGCCGCAGGAGTGGCCGACACATATACCGCACAGGCAATCTTGTTTTTAAACTCGTCAAAGGTCAAAGGACGGTTGTCCAGGGCCGACACCAGCCTGAAGCCATGGCTGACAAGGGTCTCCTTCCGGGAGCGGTCCGCCTTGTACATGGCGCCGATCTGGGAGACGGAGATGTGGCTTTCGTCAAAAAAGATCAGAAAATCCTCGGGGAAATAGTCCATGAGGGTTGGCGGCGGCTCTCCGGGGTTCCGGCCGGTAAGGTGCCGGGAATAGTTTTCAATGCCGCTGCAGTAGCCCATTTCGTTGATCATCTCAATGTCGTACTGGGTTCGCTCTTCCAGGCGCTGGGCCTCGACCAGCTTGTTTTCCTTCCTGAAAAAGTCCAGCCGCTGCTTGAGCTCCTGTTTGATGCCCTGGACAGCCTTCCTCCTTGTCTCGCTCAGGGTCACATAGTGGGAGGCAGGATAGACGGCGGTCTCCTTGATGGTGTGGATCACATCCCCCTTGAGGGGATCGATTTCCGATATGGCCTCGATGGTGTCGCCGAACAGGTCGATACGCAGGGCTTTCTCCTCCTCGTAGGCGGGAAAGACCTCCACCCGGTCCCCCCTTACCCGGAAGGTGCCCCGGTGAAAGTCCGTATCGTTGCGGGTGTACTGAATATTGACCAGCTCCTTTAACAGCTTCTCCCTGGGCTTTTCCATCTCCTCTTTGAGCTCCACCCGCAGGGCAAGGTAGTCCTCTGGGGCGCCCAGGCCATAAATGCACGACACGCTGGCCACCACGATGACGTCCCGCCGGGCAAGCACCGACCGGGTTGCCGAATGGCGCATCTTGTCGATGAGCTCGTTGATGGACGAGTCCTTCTGAATATAGGTGTCGCTGGTGGGAATGTACGCCTCGGGCTGGTAGTAGTCGTAGAAACTGACAAAGTACTCCACGGCGTTTTCCGGAAAGAGGGTCTTGAACTCGTTGTACAGCTGGGCCGCCAGAGTTTTGTTGGGGGCGATGACCAGGGCCGGTTTTCCTGCCCCGGCAATGACATTGGCCATGGTAAAGGTCTTGCCCGACCCTGTCACGCCGAGGAGCACCTGGTGTTTTCTGCCCTCGGCAATCCCCGCTGAAAGGGTGGCAATGGTGCCGGGCTGGTCTCCGGTGGGGGAAAACGGTGATTGAAGGTCAAATAGACTCATAACGCAAACAAAACAGCCCCCCTAAAGGATCTGGCTCAAGAACAGCTTGGTTCTTTCATTCCTGGGGTGGTTGAAAAATTCCTCGGGGGAGTTCTCCTCAACGATCATCCCCTCGTCCATCATCATCACCCGCTGGGCCACTGTCCTGGCAAACCCCATCTCGTGGGTGACAACGATCATGGTCATCCCCTCGTCACTGAGCTGCACCATGGCATCGAGTACCTCCTTGATCATCTCGGGATCAAGGGCCGAGGTGGGCTCATCAAAGAGCATCACCTTGGGTTTCATGCAGAGGCTTCTGGCAATGGCCACCCGCTGCTGCTGCCCGCCTGACAGCTGGCCGGGGTATTTATGGACCTGCTCGGCAATGTCCACCTTGTTCAGGTAGTACATGGCAAGCTCTTCGGCCTCTTTTTTCGGGGTCTTGCGAACCCAGATGGGACCGAGGGTGAGGTTCTCCAAAATGCTGAGGTGGGGAAACAGGTTGAAATGCTGGAATACCATTCCCACCTCTGCCCGGATTTTTTCAATGTTTTTGACGTTGTTGGACAATTCGATGCCGTCCACGGTGATTTTTCCCATCTGGTGCTCTTCAAGTCTGTTGATACACCTTATGAGAGTGGACTTGCCTGACCCGGAGGGGCCGCAGATGACTATTTTTTCCCTCTTTTTAACATCGAGGTTGACCTGCTTGAGGACATGGAAATCGCCATACCATTTGTTCAGATCCTGGATTTTGATAATTGTTTCGTTGCTGGCATTTGCATTTGCGTCGTTCATAATTTCCTATCCTGTTGGTGAGGGGTCGGGCCCGGCCCCATTTTCGCTGTTTTAGTTACTATTGCCGGTATCAAGGTCTTTTTCAAGTTTCCGTGAAAAACTTGACATGGAAAAGCATCCAATGAAGTAGAGGATGGCAAGGAAGAGATACACCTCAGAGCTGAACCCCATCCATTCGGGTTTGGATACCACAGACTGGGACGTTTTCAAAATGTCGTAAAGGGCAATGATCACCACCAGAGAGGTGTCCTTGAACGCCGTCACAAGGATGCCCACCGTTGGCGGTATGACCATTTTCAGTGCCTGGGGCAGGATGATCAGCCTCATGGTGAGGTAGTAGTTCAGCCCCATGGAGTCGGCCGCCTCGTACTGGCCCTTGGGCATGCCCTGGAGACCGCCCCGGACAACTTCGGCAATATA
>JAWOGI010000122.1:0-5403 GCA_046496975.1 Desulfobacteraceae bacterium
GTTCTCCGTTCCCTGCGACCTTGCCGCCAGTGCCGGGGTGCTGGCAAAACCGGTGAACAGAATTTACATGAAGCGATTTCTTGGGCTTCTCCACCAAAAAATAAAAGAGAAGAAAAGGCTTTTTCCTGGCGAGATTGACGATGGAGGGTATGAAGGGATAAAAACATTCAAGGAGTTTGACGACCGATACACCGCCCCCATCCACGGATTCAAAGACGCCGCGGATTACTGGAAAAAATGCTCCAGCGCCCAGTTTATCCCGGAGATCAGCATCCCCTGCATGATCATCAATGCCGCCAACGACCCCTTCCTGTCCGGAGAGTGCTTCCCGGTAAAACAGGCAGAGGCCAACCGGCATGTGACCTTGAAAACGCCTGAATCCGGGGGACATGTAGGGTTTGTTTCCATTGGCAACACCGGGGCCTACTGGTCGGAGCAGCAGGCCGTGGCCTTCTTGAATGCATCATGGAACATGGCGCCCGCCGGCGCCACCCGGGTATAGGGGCAGTTTTTTTGCCTGGGGTCGCTGCATGACCCCAGCCGCTCTTATCTCTGCCCGAGTTAAAAATAGTTCCTCAACTTGAGTTCAAAGGGGTGGGGATTGAGATAGGTCTGACCTTTCAACCAGGGTTGATCATATTTCATGGTGTAATGCCGTATCAGGGTAATGGGCACGATCAAGGGCACATACCCGGACCCGTACTGATCAAAGACGGACAACAGCTCCTGTTTTTCATCGCCGGTCAAATTCTTCTTGAAATACCCCATAATGTGATGCAGCACATTGATGTTCTTTTTCAATGTGGTCTGAAGGCTCAACGCCTTGAGCAGAAGGCTTTCATAGGTGTCAAACAACTCATCAAGATCACTCTGTTTTCCCTGGGCCACAAGTTTGCCCATCTTTCTGTAAATATCCTGGTTGTGGGAAAGAATCAACAACTTGTTCTGGGTATGGAATTGGACAAGGCCTCCCAGTGTCCTGTTTTCGCTGCACAATTGTCTCCACCGCTGCAGGGAGAAAATATTTTCAATAAAATTCTCCCTCAACTTGGGATCGTGGAGCCGGCCGGCCTCTTCCACCGGTATCCTGGGAAATGCCTCGGTAAAGGCCTTTGCAAAGAGCCCGGTACCATTTTTCCGGACACTCCCGTCATCGCCATAGACTTTGATTCGGTACAACCCGCTGCTGGGGGATTTGCTTTTGAAAATAAAACCGCAAAGGTCTTCTCCGGCCAGCTCCTTTAAACGTTCATTGATCCAGCTTTTCATCTGATCGGTTTTATCCACCCCGGTTTTCTGTGTCACCAGCCTGGGATTTTCAGGTTCCCCCACCAGCCGGACTGCCTCTCTGGGGATCGGCATGCCGCACTCAACTTCCGGGCACACAGAGACATATTCGGCAAACAGGCCAAGGGTCTGGGTGAGAAAACGATCGTGGCTGTGTCCGCCATCGTACCGCACATTGCTTCCCAGCAGACAGGAACTGATACCAATTTTAACGGGTTCAAGCATGCCATCCTCCTCTTTTTATTCCAATAACAAAACCATTGTTTTCTCCAGTACAACACCACACGGGCACACCGGAAAAAATTTTTAATCTCCTTTGGGTCTCAAGTTCCCGCCGGGGCAATACCCCGAACCGGTTGCCGGCGCAACACGACTTTCATATAAAAAAAAACCGGCATGGCCGGTCCATGGTCATGGAATCGGCCACAACGAAACTAAAAACCCTTCAAGAACAGTCGCTTAGTAGAGCCTTCTGGTTAAAACAGCGGCCCATGGTCAGAAAAACCCGGCATCTGGCCCTAATACTCAAAGACAGCGCTGCCCCAGGAGAAACCGATGCCTGCCGTGAGCATGACAATGATATCCCCTTTCTTGATTGTTTTCTCTTTTTCCGCCGTATGAAGATTCAAAAAAACGTCCTGGCCGCCAAAATGGCCGAATCTCCTCAAAGCGCTTTCGGAAGAGCGTTCGGAAGCAACACCGAGCTGATCCAGCACCAGGGTCTGCACCTTGAGGTTGTTGTTGACCATGGAAACATAGGAAATCTCCGAAGGGGAACGCCCGCTTTTTTTCAGTGCCCCCTTGACGGCATTGACAAGGCCGGGAAGGTAGTGCTGTTTGAATTCGCTGCGGGCCCTTTCAAGGTCTGTGCAGGCATAGGTGTGAAGCCCCTCTGCCAGGGTCTTGCCGGAAGCGGGGAGGCAAAGGCCCCCGGCGGGAACTCCCCACAGATCGTGAAAATCTCCCCGGGTGACAATTTTTGTTCCCAGAAGAGAAAATGTTTCGTGCCCTCTTGTGAAGATTGCCGCTCCTCCGCCGTCCCCGAAGAAAACCGAATCTGCCGAGTGGAACCGGGTAAACTGGCTCCATTTATCACCGGTGACCAGCAGAACCGTGTCGATGCCTTCATCAAGGGCGATATACCCCTTGGCCACCTGTACTGCGGTGAGCATGCCGCAGCATCCCTGGGAGAGATCAAAGGCAAAGGCGTTTTTGGCCCCCAGGGCGTGCTGGATTTTTCCCCCTGTATCGGGCAGTATCTGATCGGGGACCCCGGCACCGCAGTAGATGATGACATCGATGTCCAGGGGATTAACCTGGCCGTTTTCAAGGGCCGCCATGGCCGCCTTGACGGCCATATCCGACGGAAATTCATGGTCAGCGGCTTCCCGGACGGTTTCTGCGCCCAGGGCATCTGCGACAAATTCAGGGATGCCGCTCTTTTCTGCAAGTTCTTTGACAGGGATCTGTTTTTTTGGCAGGTAAAATCCCATTCCCCTGATACCGCATATGGTTTCGTTGGACATACAATCTCTCTCCTATGAGTGTTTTTTTGGGGTTGGTCATAACATCGGCCACTTGTCACATTTGGCGGGCCAACGGGGTCAGGCTTTTGTTATTGACGTTATCGGACAGAGAAGCACAATCAAACCATAAAGCACACGATAATGTTAATAACGAAAGCCTGACCCCACCCCGGGGTGGCCGATCTTATGACCAAGCCCGTTTTTTTTATATGAAAGTCGTGTTGCGCCGGCAGCAAGTTATGGAGTGGAACCAGCCAACTGAAACGAGAAATTCATGCTATGATCAAGTCCTTATTCGCCTTTAAAACAGGGGGCCCGTTTGGCAAAAAAGGCTTCTATCCCCTCTTTTTTATCCTCGGTGAAATGGTTGACACTGGCGGAAAGGATCTCCATCAACGCGTCATTGCCGCCGTGGGGCGCCGCTGCACTGATCAGGGCATCTTTTACAAGGCTTTGGGCAATGGGCGGGTTGGCGGCGAGTTTTCCGGCCATAATCTCCGTTGTTTCGGACAGTCGGTGACCAGGAACGGCCATATTTACCAGATTGCACGCCTGGGCAGCTTTTCCGTCCATGGTTTCTCCAAGAAGGCACATCTCCATGGCTTTTCCAAACCCCACAAGACGGGGAAGGCGATAGGTGGCCCCGCCGGCCGCCACCAGCCCCAGCTTAATTTCAGGCAGCCCCATTTTGGCATTTTCCGAGGCGATCCGGAAGGTGCAGGCCAGGGCAAGCTCCAGCCCCCCTGACACGGCATTGCCCGTTATCATGGCAATGGTGGGCTGGGGCATCATTTCAACGGTCTTCAGCATTCCATTGAATTTTTTCAGAAATTCCCGGGAATTGACAGGGTTGTAGGACCTCCCTTTCACATCGACGCCGGCACAGAAATTGTCGTTGGCACCGGCAAGGACAACTGCTCTGATATCCCTGTCTTCTCGAATGGCCTTAAACCGTTGATCCAGCTGATCGATCATGGACGGTGTCAGTGCATTGTGTTTTTCCGGGTGATAAATGGTGACGGTGGCAATCCGGTTTTCTTTTGTCTCTCTTATTCTCTCTTCCATTGAACGGTCTCCCTTGAGCGTCGTCTGGTTCAGGCAAAGGACATAAAGCTGAAAAACAGCTGCTGGTTTTTAGAAACAAGGTATAAAATCCGCTTTTTGTCAAGAAAAAAATCAGACATCCACAGCAGAGCATCTTTTTTCTCTTCGCCGGGAAAACGATTCACCTCCTGCAAGCCTGACTCCACAGAGGCTTTTACCACTACCAGCATCCAAAGTAACCGGTGCATCATAATCACAAGCAAAATCATCACCAGTGATGGATGGGGAAGGCGGGTCATACACAGTTATTGTTATCTCATCTGTTTCGCTTGATTGACCAGAATCCTCCTCGGGATCTTCAATCATTACTATATAATTTGTTGTTACATCAGGACAAACAGGTGGTGGGTTTAATGTTGAATCAAAAGCAGTGTTGCTTGTATCTTCTTCATACCAGGTAATTATTTCAGCACCTGATACAGAACCAGAACGGCTGCGGCCATTTAAACGCGCCCAGATTCGTCTCCGTTCGTTTCGGAAACGTTGTTGGAAGCGACGGCAGCGTTGTTCCTCTGTTCAAAAAGCAGATTAAAAGGGGCGGTCCTGTCACTGTTACCCATCCTGACGTGACCCGCTACTTCATGATGATCCCGGAGGCATGCCAGCTCATCCTCCAGGCAGGAGGAATGGGCCAGGGAGGCGAGATTTTCATACTCGATATGGGCCAGCCAATCAAGATAGCAGACATGGCCTGCGACCTGATAAGGCTTTCAGGCTTTGAACCGGAAAGTGATATAAGAATAGAATACACCGGACTGCGCCCCGGCGAAAAGCTTTACGAGGAGCTGATCACCGAGGGAGAAGGTATTTTGCCCACCACCCATGAAAAGATCATGGTTGTAAAAGGCTGCGAGTGCGACCTGAACGATCTGCAAGAAAAGATAGAGCAACTGGCAGAGGCTGCCGGAAAGCAGGACGGAGAGAAGATAAGGGGGCTTTTCAGGCAGATCGTGCCTGAGTTCAGGGAAACTTAGAATAACAGCAAAGGCGCAAGATTTTTTGGCTTGGCGATCTTTGCGTCTTGAGCGACCGCAAGGGAGCGGGCGGTTTTTTTAACATAACCGCAAAGGCGCTAAGGTCGCTAAGAAAAAACACAAAAATAAAAATCTTTAGCTCTGCTGGTCAACAGCAGAGCTAAGCCCTTAGCCTTACGGCTTATACTGCTTAATCGTTCATCCCGGAAGGGATGAGCTTAGGATTTTCTTTGCGGTTTACCCCGCAAAGAAAAAAGCTTTTACTTTGTGCTCTTTGCGTCTTGAGCGACCATAAGGGAGCGGGTGGTTCTTTTGCAAAACTGCAAAGGCACAAAGGACGCTAAGAAAAAACACAAAGATAAAAATCTTTAGCTCTGCTGGGTAAACAGCAGAGCTAAGCCCTTAGCCTTACGGCTTATAGTATTATGGATGTTGAATCTATCGGCAAAGATATTATACACTCTGCTGTCAAAATCCACTCAGCTCTTGGCCCCGGCTTGCTTGAGTCCGCC
>JAWOGI010000169.1:0-5819 GCA_046496975.1 Desulfobacteraceae bacterium
TAGTAATTTCATGCAAAACTAACAAAACATTTTTTAAGCCTGATGAAGATTTAAATAATGTGTCAAAAGTAAGGTTGCAAGTCGACGATTTTGTTTTGGCCTTATTATTATTGGTATGGTGAAATAATAATATGCATATGGCTCTTAAATCATATTTTTTATGCTCCCATATGGACTAGTGGCTAGGATGCCGGTGTCACCCATTTCTTCCGGGCGGATCTGACAAAGAACAACATCTACTCCCTTTCCCCGGCCAGCCAGAAGGTGGTAAAGACTCTGTCAGAGCCCCTTTCCATCAAGATTTTTTTTACAAAAAATCTTCCAGCTCCCCACAACAGCACCGAGCGGTACCTCCACGATCTCATGGAGGAGTATGCCGCCGCCTCGGGCCGACTGTTCAACTACACCTTTTACGATGTCACGGCCAAAGATGCCGGGTTGACAAAAAACACGGACAGGAACCGGCAGCTGGCAGAAGATTACGGCATCTCTCCGGTGCAGATCAGGATCATAGAGAACGACGAGGTGAAGTTTAAAAAGGCCTACATGGGGCTTGTGATGATCCACGGCGACATGGTGGAAAAGGTGCCTGCCATCACCGCCACCAGCGGGCTGGAGTACCAGCTGACAACGGCCATCCAGAAGCTCAACGACAAGGTGAGCGCCCTGCTGCGCCTTGAAGACGAGATCGACCTTACCATGTACTTCTCTTCCTCTTTGAACGATGTGGCCCCGCTCATGGGAATTGACAGGCTCTCCATGCTGCCGGAAAAGGTTGAAAAAGCCGTTGAGGCGCTCAACACAAAATGGCTTGGCAAGATCAATTTTGAATATGTCGATCCCCGGGAAAAGGGCGGTGCTGAAAAAATCGCTGAAAAACACAATATCATGACGCTGAAGTGGCCAGAGCTTCTTGAAGAAGAAATCGATGCCGGGAGCGGTTGTGCCGGCATTGTCCTGGCGTACAGGGACAAGAAAGAAACCATCCCTCTGATCACCAGTGTTGATCTGCCCATCATTGGAACCCAATACCAGATGACCGATCCTGACGGGCTTGAAGATCTCTTGTCCGAAACCATGGAGTCCATGATCGGCATTAACCAGGAGATCGGTTACCTTGCCGGCCACGGAACTCCCCCCCTGGACCCGGGCCGGGCCGGGATGATGCAGGGCCGGCAGCAGGGGGAGATGTCTGCCTTTAACCGGCTGATTTCCCAGCGGTACTCCATTGAACCGGTTTCCCTGGAAGAGAAAGGTGTGCCCAAGGGGCTGGACTGCCTGATCATTGCTGGACCCACGGAGAAGTTTACCGATTATGAGCTTTTCCAGATCGACCAGGCCCTGATGCAGGGAACAAACCTTGCCGTTTTACCCGACGCCTTTAACGAGAAGATGCCCCGGCAGAACGCCGGGTACGGCATGGGGCCCCGGTATATCCCCCTGGATACCGGCCTTGCCCGGCTCCTTGGACACTACGGCGTAACCGTGAAAAAATCCTATGTCATGGATGAAAACTGCTACAAACAGACCATGCCCCGGAACCGGGGCGGCGGCGAGCAGAAGATCTATTTTGCCCCCATGATCCAGAACGCCAACATCAACAACACCCCGGGGTTCATGGATAATATCAAGGGGCTTGTTGCCATGAAGATCTCCCCCCTGGCCATTGACCAGAAAACCATTGAAAAGAACGGTTTGAAGAGTGAAACCCTTTTCTCATCTTCAAACCGCTCCTGGGAGATGAAGGGGGACATCAATCTGAATCCCCTTTATATCCGTCCTCCGGTATCGGATGACGAAAAACGCTCCTACCCCCTGGCCTGCATGCTCTCCGGGGAATTTCCCAGCTATTTTGCCGGAAAATCCCTTCCGGTGAAAGAGGCGGGGGAGGAAGGGGTTTTTGGGGAAGAGAAGGCAGACGAAGCCGCTGCCGCCCTTGCAGGGGTGTCTGCGGAAAACCGTTTTATCAAAAAGGGGAAAAAGGGGAAGGTGTTTGTCATGGCCTGCTCCCAGATGCTCAAGGACAACATGCTCGATGCCCGGGGGGAGACCACCAATGCCACCTTTATCCTCAATGTGGTTGACCATTTGAACAACAGGGATGAGATTGCAGCCCTGCGAAGCAAAAACCAGACCCTGAATCCCCTGGCCGAGACAACGCCTTTTACCAGGGGGGTGATCAAATTGTTCAATATCGCAGGGCTTCCTGTTTTGGTGATTTTCCTGGGACTTGGCGTCTGGATGAAGAGAAGCGCAAGGAAAAAGGTCATCAAGATGATGTTCGCCCAGGAGAGGTAGCGTCTTATCTCTTATTTTCGCAAGAGAATCAGAACGCCTCTTGGGTTCTGGCTCGTCCAGATTAGGACCCTGGGAAAAGAAATTCACCGGCTTTGAGCCTCCCGGGTTCTGTGTTGGAGCCCGGGAGAAAAACGGACAACAAGACCGCTCGGCTTTCAAATCCAAGCCTTGGCCTGTTCCTGCAGGGCCGGCCGGAAAAGGTCGAGCTGGTCCCGGATACGGGACAAAAGGAAAAAGACGATGAAAAAGGAGTATTTTGTACTTGCCGCCGTTATTGCGGCGCTTTCGGTGTATCTTCTTTTGCACAAGGAGAACCGGGACAACTATGTGCTGCCGGAAATGGCTTCCCTGGAGGTTTCCGACATCACAGAAATCGATATTGAAAAGCAGGAGAGCCGCTTTTCCCTGGAGAAAAAGGAGGGGAGCTGGTTTGTCAACCAGGAGCGTTTTCCCGCTGATTCGGAAAAAATCGACACCATCATTGATGTTGTCAAGGACCTTGATGTTACGGCCCTTGTGTCGGAAAAAAATGACCTTGCACGGTATCACCTTGACAGGGAAAACAAAATCAGGGTAGAGGTCATGGCCGGAGATGAAACGGTAAGAAAATTTGACCTCGGCAAGCCAGCCCCCACCTACCATCACACCTTTGTTCGCCTGGAGGGGGATAAAAAGGTGTACCATGCCAGAACGGATTTCCGGTCGGATTTTGATGTCACCCTGGACGATTTAAGGGATAAAACCGTGTTTTCCTTTGACCGGAAAAGCGTACAAACAGTTGCCGTTGAAAAAGAGGGGAAAAGAGAGGTCTTTTTTCAGGAAGAACGCTCCCAGGAAGCAAAGGCTTCCCCTGAAACGCCGGCAGAGGAGAAAGAGCAGAAGGTGTGGCAGGCGAAGAGCGGCGTTGGGTTTGACAAAGAGGCCCTGAACGCTCTTCTTTCCATGGTGTCGGATTTGAGTTGTTCAGGGTATGCCGGATCCGGCCCAGGCCAGGAGGCCCCTGGCAGAGACGAACCGATCTGTAAAATAACCGTGGATGACGCAACGTTGCGGCTTTACGGCAAAAACCAGGCGGAGAGATACCTGGGGATCTCCTCCCAGAACAGGTATCCCTTTCTGCTTGACAGAATTCAGGCCGATGATCTCATCTCAAAGGTCGATCTTCTTCTGGGTCTGACCGAGAGGGAAACCGAGGAACCGCCGCAGTCGTGATGGTCCATGGGGTCAGCCCTGTCTTAGGGATCTTCGAAAAATAATGAAAGTCGAATTAGAGGCAGCCGCCGGAGCGCCCCCCCCCGGCGGTTTTTTTATGCCTGCTCCCTCTTGTCAACAGATTGTTTATCCTTGCTGATGCGGGCTTCGGTGGGATAGGCAAGCTTTAGATGGTTGGTTTCCAGGATCTCATGGATCCTGTAGAGGATCTCTTCTTTTACCCTGAGCCACTCTGCCCATTGTGTGGACCGGGCAAAGCAGTAGACAAGAATATCCATTGAGTAGTCGCTGTACCTGTCAAGCCTCACCACCTGTGTTCCCATCACCCCTTCCAGGTCATCCTTTGACACAAGCTTTGCCCTGCGGGTGGTGTGGCGTGCCGGGTCCTCTTCTCCCTGGCCGGGTTTTGCAATATCAGGGTGTCTTTCAAGCAGGTAGCTGATATCCTCAATTCCGTTTTTAACATCCTGGATCCTGCTTTCACGGGTGATACCGATGCGCATCTTGATCCGCCGGCCAATGCGCCTTTTGCTCCAGTTTACCACCTGGTGGTTGGCAATGGTCGAGTTGGGCACGGTAACAAGGGCGTTGTCAAAGGTCCTTATGGTGGTGCTCCTGACCCCCACCTCCACAACGGTTCCCTCCACCTCCTGGATGATGATCCAGTCTCCCTGCCTGAACAGGTCATCCATGAGGATGGTAAAGCCGCCGAACAGGTTGGAAAGGGTGTCCTTGGCAGCCAGGGCAAAGGCAAGCCCTCCAATGCCCAGGGTGGAAAGGATGGCGGTCATCTGTATGCCAAAGTGGTTCAGGGCCATGGATAGAACGGCAATCAGTATGAGAAGTTTGGCAAATTTGATGGTGATGTTGATCAGTTCACCCCTTAATGGCCTGCTTTCGTTTTGTTTGAACCGAATGATGGCAACGGCGTCAATGACGTTGAACAGCAGGTAGAGAAACAGGCAGGAGTAGGCGGAATAGACCAATGCCAGCACATGGGTCTCGGCATCTGTTTTGTAGGACAGGGCTGTCAAGGCAACGTCAATGCCAAGGAAGAGAAATAAATGTTTCAGGGGCTTTTTGATCTGGTCGTAAAAAATATCAACATTGTCAGAGAGACGGGTTCGCCTTGCAATAAAAGCCGTCATGCGGTCGGAAAAAAAAGAAACCAGCGGGTAGAACAGGGAGAGGAGTGCCAGTATGACAAAGACCACGGTAAGTCTTCCCATATCCATTCCCAGGGGGCTGATTATCCGGTTGATCCTGACCATGGGTTTTAAGCTGTTGATGGTGTCAATGGACCGGTCAAGGTTGATGTAGTAGAACCAGCTTGTCACGATGATGCTGGTGATGTGGTCCCTGGTGAAGTGGAGAATGTCTGAATAGGTTGCCGACAGCACATTGAGCTCAAAAATGTTTTTCTTCAATGCCGTTGCAACACTGCCTGAACCTGGAATCCCGGTTTCTGTCGGTTTCAGGGTCTCAAGCCAGGCCAGCTCTTTTTCCGTCCTCTGGATAATGGTCTGGTTGTCTGCATAGCTGTTCTGAGACTGGATTAAAAACGAAATAAACCCGGCAATCTGGGTTCTGATTTTGATGGTGTTCAGCTCTGCCCGGTCCCGCATGACAGCCAAGGTGTTGCCAAGGGAGCGGTTGGTGGCAAGTCGTGTTTTTAAAAACCGCTGCCTGGTGGAAAAGTGATCAGAATCGAAACGGTATCGGGTGCTGGTCTTGATGCAGTCGAACAGGTCGGTGATCAAAACTTCTTTTTCGTTAATAATCCTGTTTATGGACTCTTCATCGCTGCTCTCAAGCTGGTTTCTGTTGGCCTCTTCTATCTGGGTTAAGGCCTCCTTTATGCACAGCTCATCTGTTTGTGCAGCAGCAAGTATTCCCGGCATCAGTGTCATGCACAGCACCATGACAATAAATGCGCTGGTTTTCATGTTAAACTTCATCGGTTTCCTGTTGTGTTAGCTGTTTTGGGCTTGGTCATAACATCGGCCACTCTTTTCAGTTGGCGGGTCAACGGGGTCAGGCTTTTGTTATTGATGTTATCGGACAAAAATGCACAATCAAACCATAAAGTACACGATAATGTTAATAACGAAAGCCTGACCCCTCCCCAACACCTGCTTCAGCCGGAGATTGCTCAATCTAACCATTGCTCTTGCAATGTCAAATGGAAAATTTGGGCTTGGTCATAACATCGGCCACTCGTCACATTTGGCAGGCCAAAGGGGTCAGGCTTTTGTTATTGACGTTATCGGACAAAAATGCACAATCAAACCATAAAGTACACGATAATG